>NZ_PNCZ01000163.1:0-224 GCF_005887425.1 Pseudoalteromonas sp. S2721 | reverse complement strand
AATGGAATAGATGATTGTTTTTAGGCAGACAAAAAGGACTTTTTCAGCAGAGAGTGTTTCACTGCTGTGTAACTACGATGTTAGCTGGTGTTATTAGAATATAAGTTATGTATTTACTCATCTTGTAGCTCAATGCGGAGTTCAAGTGCTTCGCCTATGATTGATAGGTCTTTTTCAAACTAATCTTGCAAGTCATCTTTGTCATCTTCTGCGTATTTGTCGTT
>NZ_PNCZ01000162.1:0-327 GCF_005887425.1 Pseudoalteromonas sp. S2721 | reverse complement strand
AAGTTTAGGTCGGCTTCAACACTGGCACGAAAGTCTAAGTTGGCATTACTCGCGTTAGGATTCCTGTTTTGGATTTGCGGTGCTTCCATTGGTGTAGGTGGCTCTTTTGGCGTTGGTGGCTTTTGCGGTTTTCGTTCTTTCTTTTGCCCTGGCTCTTCTTTTTTCTGACGAACAATATCAAGTACGTTTCCATTTACGGGCTCAGACATGGCCCCTTCACGAACGGTGATCAGTGCCTTCATGCCTAAAAATAGCATAACTGTCACGATACCAGCGATGATTAATGCAACTATATAACGCATTGCTCACATTCCTTATGATGCTTCT
>NZ_PNCZ01000161.1:0-378 GCF_005887425.1 Pseudoalteromonas sp. S2721 | reverse complement strand
AGATAAACACACTGAGAAAAAAATTTGATCCGCCTCTCGTGCGCACGCATCGACACTATGGTTAATGTTTTACATTCTGGAATTTCATTCATCTCTTTACTTACTATTTCTGGTGCGTTTTTACCTATACCTTGGCCTAGATATTTTACATCAACCATAAACTGAGCAATGTAAAACTCATAAGTTAGCCCTTCATCAAGCTCATCGTAAAATTGAATAAAACGGCAAACCTCATCTTCACGATATATTGCTAGATTAACATAATGGTAATACAATCTTGATTCAGCGTTAGACTCTGAATTTACCGCTACGTAATCCTCTTGCTCTTTAGTTATTTCTAATTTAATTACATCTCGCCAAATATCCTTCGTAACATCA
>NZ_PNCZ01000160.1:0-345 GCF_005887425.1 Pseudoalteromonas sp. S2721 | reverse complement strand
TAATACTGCATTTACATTCATTGTCTAGGTTGTAGTTTTAAGTTTACTGTTGCTCTTGCTTTTACGCCTTTAAAAATGTGTCTTGTAAACTTTTCGATCTTCTAGTGTAATTTTAAATTTACGTTAAGGCTATTTCTGCAAACCTTAGAAACAGCCTTATCTATTAAACTTTCGCTTACTTTTACATAGTATCGGCTTAACAAGTTAATGAGATTCTGATCAAAGCTGATCAAGATTATACGAAGAAGGTTATTATGGCTAAATCAAGTAATTACACCTCCAAGCAACCTGATGAAAATGGGGTTATCCATTGGAGCGAAGATGAAAATAAAATATGGTCTGAGC
>NZ_PNCZ01000159.1:0-366 GCF_005887425.1 Pseudoalteromonas sp. S2721 | reverse complement strand
TGATATTCATACCATTGCTAAGTGAACTGAGTGGGTCCATTCTTCGGTATACTTTATCGACTTACACACTACGTCCATGTAGAGCTGCAATTCCTGGCGCTGTGTTTGCAGCTATGTTGTTTGAGCTGACAAAAAAAGGGTTTGCTTTGAACATCAGCCTCTTCCCATCATACGAAGTTATTGATGGGGCGTTGACGACAAGCCCTATTTTATTTGGATGGGTGGATTTGTCGTGGATTGTGTTTTTACTCGGTGCAGATTTTAGTGTATGTATCATCCCTGAGAATATCTAGGAGACTCCAGTTATTGAGGTTTAAATTCACTGCAGCTAAGGAGAGCGACGTGCCGTAACAGCAACCATATCAT
>NZ_PNCZ01000158.1:0-271 GCF_005887425.1 Pseudoalteromonas sp. S2721 | reverse complement strand
ACATTAAATTTATTAATAACTTTTTGCAATATAAATAATCTACCTGAAGAGCTTTTATTTACAGGTTTGTCACCAGAACTTAAAAGTATAGTGAGAAAGTATTAGAGCATCAAACCAACAATTAGACAACATAATGTAATTTGGTAGTTTTTTCTTTGATGCTTATCAAAAATTTGTGTTAGCAATAAAATGGAAGTAAAGGATAATAATGCACCTCTATCATGACCTATAAAAATCAAAAGAAAGTTTAAAGTAAGAAAAAAAAATACTA
>NZ_PNCZ01000157.1:0-252 GCF_005887425.1 Pseudoalteromonas sp. S2721 | reverse complement strand
CGCCAGTTAACGCCTTCACTGCCTTCTGTGAATATGAAGTCACGGCCTGATAACTCCATATCAGCGTTAATATCATTACCATACTCAGTCACTGTATTCGGAATCGCTAAAACGCCAACAATAGCCGGTGTATTGGTACGGAAAATACCTGCTTTATCGAAACCAACAAGTTCTCGAGTATCGCCTACGTATTCTTTATGGTCTAAATATATGCAGGTGATAACACAACCATGTTGGTTCACTATAATAGTC
>NZ_PNCZ01000156.1:0-237 GCF_005887425.1 Pseudoalteromonas sp. S2721 | reverse complement strand
AGCACCCTACGTATGCCGGGGGCAGGCAGACTTTAATGGCGCAGCAGGTAACCCTGCGGTGCAAGATGGGAGTACCTGGCAACGCGCGCTCAATGGCACGGCAATTAAACCCATTCACTCTAGCAATGACGGTGAATATGGTGGTGCGTCGATGATATTTTGGGACAATAAAAACCAGTCTGTGGTGTATTATTACTTCACTCCAGCTGGGTTTTACACCCAAGGCTCTATGAATGT
>NZ_PNCZ01000155.1:0-206 GCF_005887425.1 Pseudoalteromonas sp. S2721 | reverse complement strand
TAGTTGCTCGCGTGTTGTTAAGTTATGATTAATAACAGGGATATTTAAATAACGAATATTCTCTTGCGTAGAAGACCATTCAAGGCCATCAATCTCGCAAGTTACATCTAAAATAGACGTAATACCCATTTCTTTCATAGTGTATATATCGGTAGGAAATAAACGACAGTCTAAAAATATATGCTCATTTATTTGTTGTAATGGCG
>NZ_PNCZ01000016.1:0-62405 GCF_005887425.1 Pseudoalteromonas sp. S2721 | reverse complement strand
CCCGCGTCCGCCACTTTCTCTCATGTAGAGTTAAAGTGACATAAACCGACGAAAGTCGGTTTTTTTGTGCCTGCAATTCGCGAACCACACACTTTCTTCACCACAAATTAAACCCCCAACTCTAAATATAAACAATACACCCCGTAGGCGTGAAACTTGTTTCGCGCGGATCAAGGTGCTGTTGCTCCAGACGATTAACGCCTCATCGAGGCAATAGATTTTATACTGTAGATTAATTTATAAGCCTGCATCTTATAGGCAATAAAACAGAGTTAATTTGCATCAAGATAAATTTGTGTTAATTTTAATAAAATATTCCAAAAAATATAGCAATGTGGAATTCATTTTATATGTGTGAAAGATACAAATAAAAGGCTGGATGTACTTAATAATCTGCCAGAGGAGGGGAAAGTTGCCCGCAAACCGATCAATAACACTTTGAGCAGGTTAAGCTAACATCCACTATTTTGCTATAGGGGTTAACAAATTGAGGTTGTTTAGGATTTGATTACAAAATAAGCAGAAAAGCTATAAATCAACCATAGAGCTCAATTATCAATTTGTTAAAACTTACCTATGAGAAGGTACGTGATTGCAAGTCAGAAATATGCGTGGTTTGCGCATTATTAAATGTTATGCACACCTCACACACCTTTGGAGGTTATATGAAACAGACTTTGATTTTTATTTTGACCCTATTTTATTCTATTGCTTCAATAGCTGAGGACGCCCAACTGGCAGCAATATTTGATCGATACGAAACTGAAGGGACGATATTGATTTCTTCAATTGGTGGTGAGAAAGAGTTTATATATAACGAAAGCCGTGCGGGTCAGCGTTTTGCTGTTGCTTCTACATTCAAAATACTAAATTCATTGATCGCCCTAGAGGAAAAAATAGTTTTAAAGAAAGAATCGATTATCAAGTGGGATGGGACTGAATATGGTATTCGCTCTTGGAATGGAGATCAGACGTTGGCCAGTGCATATAAAGTGTCATGCGTTTGGTGCTATCAACGAATAGCTGAAAGAATTGGCGCTGAAAAATATCGTTTTTATATTGGTGCAGTGGGGTATGGCCAAATTAGTGAAGTTTTTAATGAAACTACGTTCTGGTTAGATGGCAGTTTAAAGAATAGCGCTAATGAACAAGTGGACTTTTTAAAAGAAGTTTATAGGCGATCATTGCCATTCAGTTTGTTCTCTTATGAAACCTTGAAAGATATTATGACTGAAGAAGAGTCTAGTTTATATGTGATTAGGGCAAAGACAGGCTGGGCAAAGCGCGTTGAACCCCAGGTTGGTTGGTATGTTGGCTATATTGAAACTAAAAACGATACTTGGTTTTTTGCAACAAATATAACAATTAATAGCATAGCTGACTTATCCCTGCGAAAGAAAATCACTCTAGAGGCTTTGAGAACAAAGGGTATTATATAAAATTAGATAGCAAGGTAAATCTGCCAGCTCGGACTTTAATCAGTGAAGCAACTGAGTCACCTATAGGTTTAGGGTGTAACTCCATTTTTTGAACTTCATTTAAGATTGAGTTGATGGGTATCTAAATATTTATTGGTATGACGATTTTATGTCAAAGACTAACAGGAGTGTACTGATGGGACATAGTTTAGAGGCACGGATACTAAAAATTCTAAAAATACTTCCGATTAGTCAAATCGTACTTTTTTTATGGCTACCCGCCAACTGTTTTGCTACAGATTTTCGATCACACCCTTTTCTTGAATTTGACATTGAGGGTCGACTTTCAGCGCACAGTGAACTAGTAGACATTGATAGAGATGGCGACTTGGACATTGTTGTTGCAAATGGTCGGCATTGGCCGCAGGCAAATATGATCTACTTGAATGATGGACGAGGTCGCATGATTGAGTCATTTCGTCTGGGTGCTAAGAATAAAGCCTCTTATATCGTGCGCTCAGGTGATCTAGATGGAGACGGTGATTCAGATTTAGTTGTTATTGGGGACAACTTGCCGATTGAAGTCTATAAAAATAATGATGGCTCATTCGATGAACCTAAATACCTTCTTAAGAGCAGATCTTATGCCAGAGGAGCAGTACTAACTGACCTAAATGGTGATAAAAAAGTTGACTTGGTAGTGGTTCCTAGACGGGGAAAGAGTAGGCTGTATTTTGGCAATGGGATAGGTTCGTTTTCAGACTCTAATGAATTACCTATACCGGTAGTTGGGGCTACTGGAGTTGTAGCGGGCGATATAGATTACGATGGTGATGTTGACCTAGTTGCGGCACTTAGGGATGATCAGTCAAGTGTTTTATTAATCAACGATGGAAAAGGTTCATTTGTTAGTAAGCCACTGCTTGGAAGCGAAGGAGATCATCGCCAGGCGTTGATAGGTGAGTTCACGAATGATGATTATCAAGATATAATTTTAGGCGATTTAAATGGCAACATAAAACTAATCGTAGGTACACCAAATGGTAGTTTCAAACAGCCTATTATAATTAATGATAAGGCTTTATTCGCACGCTCTTTGGCATCTGGCGATCTTGATGATGATGGTGACCTAGATGTCGTGGTAGGTGGTGATGAACAAACTAACTTCGCTCTTTATAATTTGGGAAATGGTAAATTTAGACTGGTTGAATTAACTACAGAGGCAAATGACACTTACGGTGTTAGTTTAGGTGATTTGAATAATGATGGACTATTAGATATCGTCTTTTCTAATTCAGAAAGTTCAAATGTTATTTTGCTTAACCGCAAGAATAAATAGTCAACTCATTATTTTTTCGCCTTTAATTTATCGAATGAAATAATTCTGAATTTATATGTGTGGTACCTTAACAGTGCAAATATCATCTCAGCAATTACAAGAGCGACTTCAGTCGCGAGCATCACACTTTCTTCACCACAAATTAAACCCTCAACTCAAAATACAAATGCCCCCGTAGGCGTTAAACTTGTTTCGCGCGCATCAAGATGCTGTCGCCATAAATGGCGACCTACAGGGTAGGGGCATTTTTTAAAATAAAAAACTCATGCTTAATCGAACTGTGCGTGGCTCAATGGGGTGAAAGTGATTATCTTCTACCCCTTCTGTTGGTTCGCCCGCTAGTCTTGATGAGTAGTAGTAATCAATGTCATGGTCATTACTATCAAACAAGTTAAGCAATTCAAGTTCTGCTTTCCAATGAGTTTGCTGATAACTCACTAAACCATTTACCACAGTTAAAGGCTCTGAACGTTTGCTGCCATCATCACTCAACATACGTTTACCTATATGGCGTAAACGTAATGAGCTTTGCCACTGTTGTGCAAACTGCCAGCTAATCCCGGCACTTGCAACCACTGGTACAGCTCCCTCAATACGGTTGTTGTTATTGCTAATGTCTAAACGAGAATGCGTAAATGACGCTTCTGCATCTAAGCTTAATGTGTCACTAAGCCAGTAGTAGGCACTTAGTTCTATACCATAGCGCTGTGATGCATCACTGGCCTCAGTGTTACCTGCATCACCAACAAACAACAATTCTGAGTCGAGTTCTAGCCACCAAAGGGCTGCAGAAAAGTTAAATTGTTGCTCATCGAAGTAGCGCAACCCTAACTCTGCACCGTTACTCTTAACGAGTAAGTCTACGGTGTTTGTTGCCTCAAATGTTACTGGGTCTTGAGCAATGGTTGCGCCACGAGCATCATTTGAATGAAAAGACTGCCCCCAGTTTGCATAACCAGCAAGGTTATCAGTAAATAAGTAAGTTAGACTCGCCTTAAAGCCGAGTAAATCATCATCTGCATCTCCAGAATTTAAACTGTTGTCGCTATCAACGTGAGCATCTAAATAATCATATCTAACACCAAGGGTTGCCTCTAACTGTTGGCTTAAATGAAGTTGTGTTTGCCAGTATGCTGTATAGCTTGTTTCCTCGACACTGTCTTGTCGTACTGTTGAAAGGTACTTTCGGGCTTGTGTATTGTATAGGCCAACTTTATTCACATTATCATGCCGAAGCTCTGTTCCAACGGTATGATTAACGGGAATATCACCTACATTAGCTGTAAATTGATAGCTTAGTGTTCCACCTGAGATAGTGCGATTATCTCGTTGGTTAAACTGATCGCCATTAATTGGATCATTAAGGAAATATGAGAAGTTAGAGTATAAATTTAGCTCGTAGTCGATGAGGTATGCACTTACTGATAAGTTTTGTCCTTGCCAATTTGTCGATAAGCTATACCGACTTGACTCTCCGCCAAGTGTTTTATCGAGTGAGCCAAGCTCTGAAATGATACCTTGCTCAATAGCCCTTTGCGGGATCTGATCTGCTGAATTCCAACTGTTGTCATAAGCCATTGCCGTAATTGATAAGTTACCTTGTTCTGAATCACGACTATAACGTAGCAATGCGTTTTTTTTATTAACGTCTTCATTAATATCCTGCCAAGGCCCATCATAAACTTGCCACTCTGTCGCGCCTACCAGTTTGCCACTACCAATTGAGGTACTCCCTAATGCAACACCTCTATAGAAGTTATCTTCCCCTACAGTGATACTGAGCTGATCATGTTTAGGGTTGTCAGATAAGTGAAAATAAGCACTGCCAGCCGTTGAAAAGTCGCCTTGGCGCACATCATAACTGCCTTTTTGATAACTAACAGTGGCAATTGTTTCTGGAATTATAAAGTTTAAGTCAGTATAGCCTTGCCCATGACCATGACTGCGCATATTGATAGGCATACCATCAATGTTCGTGGCAAAGTCTGTTCCATGATCAAGATTAAAACCACGAATAAAATATTGATTCGCTTTTCCAGAGCCGCTGTGTTGGGTGACAGCCATGCCGGGAATTAACTCAAGCAATTCAGTAGATCGAAGCATGGGTCTATTTTCTATTTCACCCTGACCAATAATACCGCTAGAGGCGCTTATAGACTCACCAATTAATCCAGTACGGTGACCATAAACCGTTATTTTTTCTATATTAGCAAACGCGTTAAAAGAGCAGCAGAAGGTTACAACACTGATACATAGCTTATTCATTTGAAAGATCCTTATTTGAAAGGTGCTAATCAACAAACGAGTAATTGCTAATATTGGATGCAAAAAACGTTTAAAAAATTGAGTTAATTTGCTTCATGGTCAATTTGTGTTAGATTTAATAAAATATTCCAAAAATAATAACAAGTGGGAATTTTATTTTATGTATGTGAAAGGTGCATATCAAAACAGGCTGGCTATAAGTTGCACCCTGATACTCTTGGCAGGTTGTCAAACAAGCACTGAAAAAGCCCCGTTAACCGACCAACAATACTTCGAGCAGGTGATGTTAGCGCCTGCTATTTTGCCAAACGATTTAACCAATACTGGCTGTTTATCGCTTGAGAGTGAAACTAAGCTGCAAGGCTATAAATCAGCGGCTGAGGTTAATTATCAGCAAGCAGGTTGGCAAAACAGAGTGGCAGCCGATTGGCAGTATTTTTTAGCCCCAGAGCAACCGGGTAAGCTACTCCTAATTGATTATCAAGTTCAAGCAGGGCAATTAGCTTACCGGTATTTAAGTGACGGCAGCCACAATGAGCTGTATGAACCTTGGAGCTCATCGAAGGTTCAAGCGTTTAGCGGTGCGCTGTCAAAAGTAAGACAAACTCACCCAGAGCTTGGTGCAGCTTCTTTTGCTGGTGATATGGCACTCGCTGATTTGATCAGCAGTATTAATAGTTACGAAGCATTTGGTAAAGCCGATGGTAACTCAAATGCGATAGCCAGTTATTTTGTCAATGTCGCAGGGCGCGAATATTTACGTGGGCTTTTTAATGATGGCTGGCTAAAACTACAGGATCAGCGTTTGTTATTTAACGGCGCATATGGCTCAGAGCAGTTTATGCCATCAGACGAATACTGGCATAACTCTGTTAATAATGAGCTTGATGCAAAGATAAGCCGGTTCAAAGCAAGCAGTGATGATCCTGGCTATTTAGGGTATCGTTGTGAGGGTTGTGGTTTAACGGGCAACAAAGCAATGACCACACTTGTTCAAGCGGAATGGTTAAAACGTCTGGTTAGTCATCAGCGTGAACCAAGTACGCAAATGCCTTATTTACAAGCAACTGATGTTGACGTGCTACTTAACGGCACAGGTCATACAGATGAACATGCTCCTGTAGGCGGCATGATGGTGGGTATCAGTCATATCGTTACAAATGCATTGGCAAATGTTATTGCACCAAATGATAGTCGCTCAGCAAAGGAAGTGCTCGATGGCGCAACGAATGGGCAGTGGCGTGTTTGGCAAAAAATTGGTTGGGGGCCAAGTGAAACGCGCTCCACCACAGAAACGGTTATGTTGGCACATGTGTGTTTAGGCAATTATCAAGGTGGCCGCGAGTTTACGTTTAGTGTGCAACAGTCAACTTTGGGGGCCGAAGAAGCCAATTTGCCAACAGTCGGTAAGCAAATGCAGCAAAAGTTGCAGCATGCTTTTACAAAATTATTAGATTCACGCGTTCAATAAGAATTAAGGTACAGCTATGCGTCGTTCAATTATCGCTTTATCAATTACTTTAGGTGTTGCTTTTAGTGCACCTATGCATGCTGAGGGGTGGCAATCAGATGTTATCGGGGTCACGCAGTCACAGCTTTCGCCCAGCTACTGGCTAGCACAAGGTGCATCGGCAAAAGTGATCATGACAGAGGCGCAAATTGCAGCCTTCAACGAGAAATTAATTAAAGATAATAAATACATTGTTGATCCTCTTTCATTTCAAAAATCGCTCACTAAAGACGAGCTAACAAGCGCCATTCATTCAGCAAGTTCAATTCCAAAAAGCCCGCGCTTTTTTACTGATGGCCGACAACTCACCGCGAAAGATTTTGCTAAATATCAGGAAAACTTAAACCTTAACAAAGTCGGAGATAACAATGAGGTACGCTTTGCTGTGGTCGTTAAGCGCACCGCATTACGCACTTTTCCAACCTGGGATCGGGTATTAAATAGCGGCCTTGATCAAGACTTAGATCGTTTTCAAGAAAGCGGTATGTTTCCGGGCGAAGCGGTTGCTGTATTGCATCAAAGCGCAGATAAAAAATGGTTGTTAGTTCGTGCTTACAACTACCTTGCATGGACGCCAGCCGAAGATCTTGCCTTTGCTGATGCGGATAAAATAAAAGCTTATCGCGAACAAGCTAACTTTTTGGTGGTAACCGGGGCAAAGGTCAATACTGCTTATGTGCCAAGCGATGAAACCCTCTCAGAAGTGCAGCTCGATATGGGAGTACGCTTACCATTGGTTGATAGTGAGCAAGTACCGTATTTGCTCAACGGCCAAAACAGCTATGCTAGCCATGTTGTACAGTTACCAACCCGCGATGAGCAAGGCAAACTTGTAATTAAACCGGCGATGATCAGTAAAACTGCCGATGTAAACTTAGGCTACCTAGACTACAACGAACAGAATCTGATTAAACAAGGCTTTAAGTTTTTAGGCGAGCGTTATGGTTGGGGCCATGATTACAATGGTCGCGACTGCACTGGGTTTGTTGGTGAAATTTATAAGAGCTTTGGCCTACTAATGCCGCGTAATTCAGGCCAGCAAGGCAGTAGTGAATACGGGCAAAATAGTCGTTTTGATAAAAATACTGCGGCAGATGATAAGTTGCCGACGGTTAAGAACATGGCGATTGGCGATCTAATTTATATTCCGGGTCATGTAATGATGTACTTAGGAGAGCATCACGGTGAGCCTTATGTTATTCATGACGTTAAAGGCTTAGGTTATAACAAAGGTGATGGTAGCTTTTATAGTAGTGCCTTGAATGGGGTGTCGGTCACGCCATTATTGCCACTTAGATTATCGCAAGAAACCAGCTACTTAGATCGTGTTTATAACATTAAGCGTATTCGTTAGAGGCCAGTATGAAAATTAAAGCTGTTCGCTTTGCAAAACTCAAAGTGCCATTAGTTACCCCATTTAAAACCGCACTGAGAGAAGTCAGTTTTATCGAGGATTTAGTGGTTTTAATCGACACTGAATGTGGTCAAATTGGCTATGGCTCTGCGGCCTCAACTCCGGTTATTACAGGCGATACCCATCAAGGAATGATAGCGGTCATTCAGCAGTTTATTGCTCCTAAATTAGTGGGGCAAGAAATCGAAAACATTAATCAGCTTACCCACATTATTCAATCAACGGTGGTTGGTAACAGTAGTGCAAAAGCGGCTTTAGAGTTGGCGGTTTACGACTTGTGGGGCAAGCTCTATCAAGCGCCTTTATATAAGCTACTTGGTGGTGGTAAATCAGCGCTAAAAACCGATATCACCATTAGTGTCGATAACATAGATAAAATGCTCAGTGACTGTCAGCGAGCGATTGAGCAAGGCTTTGATGTATTAAAAATAAAAATCGGCAATAACCTTAATCAAGATATTGAACGTGTAAAAGCAATTCATGCCGGCTTTGCCGATAAGGCTCAGCTGCGTTTAGATGTAAACCAAGGTTGGAATGCCAAACAAACTGTGTTTGCACTGCAGCAACTTGAGCAAGCCGGCGTGGTATTAGAGTTGGTTGAGCAGCCAGTAAAAAGCAGTGATATTCAAGGTCTAAAATATATTACTGAGCGAGTGAACACCCCGATTATGGCCGATGAAAGCGCCTTTTCACCGAAGCAAGTAATACAACTTTTAGAACTTGGCGCAGTTGATATCATCAATATTAAATTAATGAAAACGGGCGGTTTAAGCCGAGCAATAGAGATTGCTAATATCACAGCGCAATACCAAGCAGAGTGCATGATAGGTTGTATGCTAGAGGGCAGTATTGCCGTTGCAGGTGCTGCACATTTAGCCTCTGCCAAAGCGCAGCAAATCAGTAAAATCGATTTAGATGGTCCAGCCCTTGGTCAATATGACCCTGTGCAAGGGGGCGTTGAATTTAGCGGCCCACAAATACGCTTATCGGAATCCCCAGGTCTTGGTATTGAATCAATAACGGGGCTTGAACTAATTACAAACGGAGTATGGCCAGCATGAAAAAACTAGTCAGTCTTATTGCAGTTATGAGTTTATCGGCTTGTGCCAGTAAAGAGTTACCTAAACCTGTTATTGATAACAGTCATCAACAGCTCGTGGTGGTGGTAGCCAATGACAGTGATGCCATTGATGCTACCTTGTATCGCTTTGAAAAAACCGCTGGTAGTTGGCAACAACAAGGCCAGCAACACGCGGTGGTACTGGGTCGTACTGGCCTTGCGTGGGGAGTGGGGCTGCATCCTGCACAGCCGGGTCAGCAAAAACAAGAAGGTGATGGTAAAGCGCCGGCAGGTATTTTTGAGCTTGGTACTGCTTTTGGCTATTTAGATTCATTACAAACGAACCTTAGTTATCAAGCAATGACAGCAAATGATTATTGTATCGATGTGAAAGGCTCACCGTTTTACAACCAATTGGTTGATAAAGCACAAGTAGGTGAAGATGCCGTAAAAGACTCTTCAGAGTGGATGCGTCGTGATATTTACAGCCAAGATAACCTTTATAAAAAAGGCATTGTTGTTAAGCATAACCCAAGCAATATCAATGGCGCGGGCAGTTGTATCTTTATGCATTTATGGCGGGCGCCAAGTAAGCCTACAGCAGGTTGCACAGCAATGACAGAAAGCAATATGGATGCGTTACTTGCGTGGTTAGATGAGCGTAAAAAGCCGCTATTAGTCAGCTTAACCAAAGCGCAATATCAACAAAAGCAAAGTCAGTGGCAATTACCTAACTTAGCTAAATAAAAATAATGAAATAAAAGTATTTTAATTTTGTCATAATGATGGAATAATATATTCCATCAAGGTTTGGGTTAGGATAATAAATGAGTGCAAATTACGCTTTTCTCGATTGGCTAGTATTCGCAAGTTACGGTGCAATTTTATTGCTAAGTGGCTGGTGGTTTAATCGCAAACGCGCTAACTCAAGCCAAGATTTTTTTCTAGGCGGAAATAGCATGCCAACGTGGATGGTGGCTATTTCTGTTTTAGCGACTTCGCAATCAGCGGCAACGTTTATTGGCGGGCCTGATCAAGGCTATCAAGGTGATTTTTCTTATATTGCGACTAATATCGGTGCCTTTATTGCGGCCTTCATAGTATCGGCATTTTTAATTCCGAAGTTCTACCAGCAAAAAGTGTTCACTGTATATGAACTGCTTGAAAAACGTATCGGGCCAAAGGCCAAGCGCCGTAGCGGCATGATGTATTTATTTGGTCGTGTGTTTGCCAGTGGCGCCCGCTTATACATGGCAGCGATTGCTGTGGCGATGATTCTGTATGGCAATATCGATGCCGATAGTGTGGTCATCGCGACTTTAGTATTGGCGCTTGCGGGTCTGCTTTATACCTTTTTGGGTGGCATTCGCAGCGTTATTTATTCTGATGTACTGCAAAGTATCGTTTATGTCAGTGCGGCTATTGCGGTTATTTGGTGCTTGTTGAGTGTTATTCCGGCTGATTTCTCAACCATTATTGCAACTTTGAGTGAACCAAGTCCTGGTGCAGATTCAAAACTTGCGCTGTTTAAATTTGATTTAGATTTTGGCCCGTCAGGTGTGTTTAACATGGCCTCTGTGTTAACGGGGTTTGTGCTATTAAACATCGCTGCATTTGGTTTAGACCAAGATATGACGCAGCGCTTATTAACCTGTAAAAGTCCAAAAGAAGGCAGTAAAGCGTTATTACTATCGGTGGTGATGGTGATCCCAGTTATGGCTATTTTTATCTTTATTGGTTTGCTGCTGTATATTGTTTATCAGCAACCTGCACTAATGAATAGCGAAGCTGGGCAAACGGTCGTACAAGAATTTAATGGCGAAAAAATTACTATCTTTATGTACTACGTATTAAACGAAGTACCAGCCGGGGTTAAAGGTTTAGTCAGCGTGGGTATTATTGCTGCCGCTATTTCTACTTTGAACTCTGGGCTTAGTTCGATGTCTTCAGTCATCGTACAAGATATCTATCGCCCTTACTTGGAAAAACACAATAAACAAGTAAATGACCATCACTTTGTAAAAGCGGGTCGTGTAGGCATGGCTTTAGTAAGCCTTGCTTTAGCGCTTATGGCTATTCTTTGCTATTTCTGGCAGCAATACAGTGATATGCCATTATTAAAATTTGCGCTAAGTGTCATGGTGTTTTCGTACAGCGGTTTGTTAGGTGTGTATTTTACTACCTTGTTCACCAAACGAGGTAGTGAAGGTTCAGTGTTAGCGGCGCTAATAGCGGGCTTTATGGTGACCTTATTAATGCAGCCCTACATGATTGACTGGCTACTACCTGAGTCAATGCGCTTTTACTTAGGATTTACTTGGCAGCTATGCATAGGTACATTGCTCGCAACACTTGTATGTTGCCTAGGTAAAGCGGCACACGAGAAGAGCGCATAAATGGCCTTACGCTATATTTTAGCCATCGATGGCGGCGGCACCAAAGTGTTAGCTGAGCTAAAAGAGCAGGCAAGTGGTGCGACTTTCCGTGCCCAAGCGGGTTCGGCATCAATTTCGAATGATCTTGATTTAGCGTTAGAAAACATTGTTAAAGTGACCCGTGATGTTTGTCAGCAAAGTGGCGCAAAGCCAAGTGAAATTGTCACCGTTATGGGGGTTGCTGGTGGCTCATCGCAGAGTCTTGCTGAACAATTAACAGTGATGCTCAAGCTAGTGTACGAAATAGAATTTGCCAGTTTGCAAATTACCAGCGATGCAATTACGTCATTATATGGTGCTAATCTTGGTGACCCATGTGTGGTTATTGCCCTTGGCACCGGTGCTGTCGGGGCACGATTAAACGCCCAAAAGCAAACAAAGTTGGTGAGCGGCTGGGGCTTTTCCGTTGATGATTTTGGCGGTGGTGCCCGCATCGGCCTGATGGCAGTGCAGCAATTATTAAACGATATAGATATTTATGATTTACCAAAAAGTCGATTAACGGTTCGTTTGAGTGAGCAGCTAGGATGCACTCGTCAAACAATTAGTAGTTGGCTTAAACAAGCAAAACCTGCGGATTATGCAGCATTTAGCCCATTAGTGTTTAGCTTACAAAACGACTGTGAGGCGGCAAAAACGGTATTAACAGAGCATACCCAATCGGTGGTTAGGTTAATAGATAAAAGCCGAGGTAACTCGCCGTTACCGGTGATTTTAATTGGTGGTTTAGCGAAAGTCAGCCAACCATTATTGCCACGAGCCTTACAAAACGAATTATCTCCTTGTAAAGGAGATTCATTAACTGGTGCCGCCATTTTAGCGGCAAAGCATTACCATGACATTATTGAAAAAGGACAACCCAATGAGCCCTGAGCACGTCTTTAAGCAACAACGTGAGTTACTCGAAGAGTTAAACGGTATTGTCTCCGAAGGGCAAAACCCAGACACTTTGGATATCGATCTGCTCAGCTCCACTGAGATCCTCACTAAGATCAATAATGAAGATCACAAAGTAGCGGGTGCCGTGAAACAAGTGATCCCACAAATTAGTGAAGCTGTCGATCATGTCGTTGACGCATTTCAACAAGGTGGCAGGTTAATCTACATTGGCGCTGGCACCAGTGGTCGCTTAGGTATTTTGGATGCAGTTGAATGTGCGCCTACCTATAGCGTTAGCGATCAGCAAGTGCTCGGTATTATTGCAGGTGGTGACACCGCGGTTAAAAAAGCCGTAGAAGGCGCTGAGGATAGTACAACACTTGCTGTTGAAGATTTAAAAAATGTGAGTTTAACCAGTAAAGATGTCGTGGTTGGCATAGCTGCCAGTGGCCGTACCCCCTATGTTTGCTCGGCAATTGAATACGCTAAATCGTTAGGTTGTGTCACTGTGGGTGTTACTTGTAACCCAGACTCAGCAGTGATGCGTTTACCACAAATTGGTATTTGCCCTGTAGTTGGTGCAGAAGCTGTGACTGGTTCTACACGTATGAAATCGGGCACTGCACAGAAACTGGTGTTGAATATGCTAAGTACAGCCAGCATGATCCGCACAGGTAAAGTCTATAAAAACCTGATGGTTGATGTAAATGCCAGTAACGAAAAGCTACATGCTCGTGCTATTCGTATTGTGATGCAAGCAACAGAGTGTTCGCAGCAGCAAGCCGTTGATGCATTAAAGCAAGCAGGGCAAAGCGCAAAACTGGCTATTTTAATTGTGTTGACCGGAAAACCAGCTCCTGAAGCAAAACAGTTATTGTCAAATGCAGGTGGCTTTTTACGTAAGGCGGTTGAAGAATAATGCGTTTATTAGTTATTTTACTTCTTAGTTGTTTTGCGCTTTTAGGTTGCCAAGAAACACCCGTACAAGCGCCTAAAAATGCACAGCCTTTACAGGTGGGCGCAGCCAATTTTCAAGCTTATGTTCCTGCATTAGAAGGTAAACGTGTTGGCTTGGTAGTTAATCAAACGTCAGTGGTGAATGGTCAACATTTGGTTGATGCATTACTTGATAATGGCGTAGTGATCGGCAAAATATTTGCCCCAGAGCATGGTTTTCGCGGCGATCATGACGCCGGTGCTCACGTTAAAAGCACAGTAGATGCTAAAACCGGCATTGATGTTGTGTCGATTTATGGCAGTAATAAAAAGCCAAGCCCTGAGATGCTTGCAGATCTAGATGTCATTATTTTTGATATTCAAGATGTTGGTGTGCGTTTTTATACTTACATCAGCTCAATGCATTACGTAATGGAAGCTGCCGCTGAAAATGGTAAACAGGTTGTGGTACTCGATAGACCTAATCCGAATATTGCCTATGTTGATGGGCCTATTCTTGACCCACAATTTCGCTCATTTGTTGGCATGCACGAAATTCCTGTTCTACACGGTATGACAGTGGCTGAACTTGCTCAAATGATCAAAGGCGAAGGCTGGATAAATGACGCAGATAAGCTTGAGCTAAGTGTCGTGCCTGTTACAAACTATGACCGTACTATGGCCTATGATCTACCAATAAAGCCAAGCCCTAACTTACCGAATGCCCAATCAATTGCGCTTTATCCATCATTGTGTTTCTTTGAAGCAACGCCTGTAACTATTGGCCGTGGCACTGATTTTCCGTTTCAAGTTGTCGGTTACTCGCCAGTTAAACTCGGTGAATTTAGCTTTACCCCAAGGGCAATTAAAGGCGCTTCAATGCACCCTAAATTCAAAGGGGTTGAAGTATTTGGTCAAGACTTACGAGATGCTGATATTCAAGGCCTAGATTTAAGCTTGTTTATTTCGGCTTATCAAAAGCTAACTGCGAATGATCAAACGTTTTTTGAACGAGCTGGTTTTATGGATAAACTTGCAGGAACTGATAAATTGCGTTTAGCGATTGAAGCTGGCCAAACTGAGCAACAAATCAAGCAAAGCTGGCAAGCGGATTTGAACGCTTTTAAACGCAAGCGAACGCCATATTTGCTGTATCAATAATAATTAGATAATTAGATAAATAACAACGAGGCGCTTGCCTCGTTTTTTATATTTCTAAAAATTAATTGTGGTATATTCAGGGACTTGATTTATAAGGATATACCATGAAAGTTCATTTAATTGCTGCATTTTCTTTACTCGCTGGCTGCTCACAACTCCCAAACAGTGCAACAAGTAACTCAACCGATGTGCTCGACCTTCGTGATGATAAAAACGCAGCGGAGCAGCTGTGGACACTTAAACATGCAACAAAGCCCAACTATCCTCAAGCTGCTTTAATATCTAAGCAGACAGGCTGTGCGCGCTTTATTATTACTATTGATAAACAAGGTAATACCACTGATATTCGTTTTGTAGAGAGCTTCCCTGAAGGGCTGTTTGTCGATGTGTCGCGAGAGTCACTTAAACATTGGCTGTGGCAGGCAAGTAAAAGTAACAGCGAGTCGCGAGCGATAACCCGAACGGTGCAGCTAGACTACTTCATGAAAGAAGCGGCTAATATAGATGCTGCAAAAGCATTTTGTACAATTTAAGTTTTTACTGTTTTTGAGGCATAAAAAAGGGCCGTAATAGCGGCCCCAACAGGATTGATTAACTTAGAACTTGAAGTTAACTGAAAGCTGCAAACTACGCGGGTTATAGTAACTGCGTGATTCACCATAGTTTTCATCAAGTACATATGGGTTTTTGTTGTAACCTGTTTGGCGGTTAAAGACATTAAATATATCTGCGCGGAATTGTAATTCCATATCACCTGAGAACTTAAAGTCTTGGGTGTAGTTTAAGTCAAGTTGCCAGTGACTTGCTGTTCTTCGAGAACCTGCAGGCTCGGCATAGCGGCTAACATGGCTGGTTGGATAACCATACATAGTACCATCCCAGTTTTCCCAAGCTTGACCAGATTGGAATACAAAGTAAGCACCAATGTTTGCTTCCCACGGCACGGTGTAGTAACCATACACTTTAACTTTATGTGGCTTATCACCGGAAAGAGTCCCGTATCGGTTATCCCATGAGTAACGACCGCGACCATCACCATAGTATGATGAGCCGATAAAGTTATTTGCATCATTACTTGTTGTGGTATTGTCTTGGTCGAAATTACCGTAGTAATGGCTCCAAACATATGAAGCATTGATGTAGCTGTTTTCACCTAAGTATTCAGCTTCGATGCTGGCTTCCCAATATTTGGTTTCACCGCCATCGACTTCAGCAATCACATAAGAAGAACCACCAATTTCATCGCGGATTTCATCTAGGTTATCTACATATAAACCTTTATCTGCAATATGTTGCGGTACGCCATCAGCATCAACGCCAGAGTAGTCAGTTAAGCGTGCAGTGTTTGGCATATCTTCCCAAAAATGCATACCTTTACGGTGACGTACGTGAGCACGTAATACTAAATCAGAACCCACGTATTTAGTGGTACCAAGCGTGAACTCATTAATTCGACGAGGCTTCATGCCTTCTTGGAATGCTTTACCTGACGAGCCGCGTCGAGGTGACGCAGAAAGAATATTACCTGATTCATCAAGTAGTAATTCAATTTCAGCGCGAGTATTACGATCCCATGAAGCTGCACGAGCCAAAGAGCTTGCTTCAGGGTTATAAATAGCAAAGTTCGCAAATACTGAATCTTCGCCAGAGTATGTCCAGGTTGCACCTAAACGAGGTTGAAGCATATCACTCCAATCTGTTTTATACATTTCGTACTTATTTCCTGGAGCCAACTCATAACCTGAAACGGTTCCTGACTTCGCTTTTAAGCCTTGTCCGTACCAAGTATCTTGGCTCACAAGTAAACCGATATTATAAGTCCAGTCACCATGCTCAATAGTATCGTTTATTTCGAAATTGAGGCTGCGCATTTCAGAATCGATACCTGAGACTGTGCTTCCATCTTCGGTTGCCAGACTCATTTGTTGTACATGTGCGCGATAAATGGCATCGGCAGGGTCAAAGCCTTCAGTGTCTGCATCAGCATCGACTAAACCGCCAAGGTAAGAGATGCGTCCCCAGCCATTTGATAATCGGGTAAGTTGCTCTTCACTTTCTTCCCACTTAGCACCAAAATGAAGCGTGTGGTATGTGTCACCCCAGTCAAATTCATGCTCTAAGCTAATTTCAAACGAATCACGATAGAAGTTAATATTGTCATATTGTGAATAAGCGCCAACTCCACCACCGCCTTTTAACACTCCATCTTCCGTGTAACCGTAGGTATTAATTAATCCGGTAGCTCCAGCATTGTAAATAGCAATTTGTTCTTCAGTGAAGCCTTCTTCAGGATCATAGTCTCTAAGGCTTGGTACCGAGAAGTAACCCATCTGAGTAAGGTTGTTAACATCAAGCTGACTATCTAATGAAGGTACGACACTCAGCTCTGTATCTGGTTTCGAACCTGTTTCTAATTCAAACTTACTGTATTGGAATGATAGAGTGGTTGCAGAGCCTAAAATCCAAGAGCCATCTAAAGTAAAAATATCTTGGTCAGCTTTACTACCGACAGATACACTGTCAGTTTCGTAAGCGCCAATTGAATCACCTTTAACTTCTTTGTCGGATGTACGTTGTGAAATATTAATTAAAATATCGTCAGTTGGCGCCCAAGTTAATTTACCAAAGTATTCATCACGGATACTTTCATATTCTTTAACGCCACCATAGGCAGTATCTTTATTCGAGCGAGTTTCTTCTGGGCGATAATAAGAGGTATAGAAATATAAGGTATCCTCAATAAGTGGGCCGCCTAAACTTGCTGTTAACCAGCTTTTATCGAGCTCATAGCTTTCTTCACCAACAGGTGTTGCAACAAAGCTTTTTGGTTGTACTTTGTATTCTACATTGCCGTGAAACTCGTCAGTACCCGATTTTGATACGGTGTTAATTGAGAAGCCACCTGAGCGGTTAAAACCAACCGCTTTTGCACCACCGCGGTCCATAGTAACGTAAGCAACGTCGTGAGTTGATGGCTCTGATGCTAAGTTACCAAACATCGGCATTGAAACATTTACACCGTCAAATCCATAAGAGTTATCAACCCCAGAACCACCCGCTGACGGACCTAAAATTGTATTTGCCGAAAGCTCAACACCCGGTACAAGTTTTAATAGGTCACGATAATCTTGACCAACAGGCACGCTGTTGATTGCTTCTTCACCTAATGAGTTAGTCAGTGCAGACTTACCTTGGCGGAATAATTTACTGCCGGTAACCGTGATGACTTCAACGTTTTCGTTAGCACCACCCATAGTGACGTTTAGGCTCGAAGTTTGTTCAAGTAAAACATCCACAGTCATGGTTTGAGTTACACCGTTTTTATCGGTGAAAGTCAGTTCATAAGTACCCGGTTTTAATTGTGGTAAGTCGTAGCTGCCGTCTTCTCGTGTAACGACAGTACGTGGTTTTGGCATCACATTACTTTTTGCTGTAACGGTGATCCCCGCCAGTGACTGCTGTGCTTCTGGTGATGATACCTTACCTTTGATCCCCCCGGTTAGATTTGCAAAGGCTGGCGCGCTGGCGAGTGCCGCGGCCATAACAACACCGGTTAAGGCTGTTTTCTTTGCGCGAAGTGCATTGCTAGTCGCTTTTGCTATATAGCTCATTGCGAGTGTGGATGCATGTTGTTTCATTGTTTCCCGTCCTTATATTTATATGCTTTGCTGGACTACTTACCCAATTGAGACTTATGAACTTTAAAATTATGTTGCCCATATATTAAACAGGTGTTATTGAATGTGGTCAAGAATATTTTTTTGTTTTAAGGTGTGTTTTTAGGAATAAAATATATAACCGATTTTAGGTAAAGCTTAGCAATGGCTAGCCTTAGCGAGTGGCTAATTTAGTGTTAGCAAAACTTTGTAAGAAATTATGACTTTTTGGTCAGTATCTTAGCTAAACGAGTAAATGATTTAGAGGGTAAAAATGAATTGTTAATTACAAATATAAAATAGACACAAAAAAGCAGCCTAAGCTGCTTTTTAGTATTTAAGTAACTTTAATGAAGAAATTAGTTATTCTTAAATTCGCCAACAACTTCATTAGAATGTTCTAGTAACTTACGGCCTTGACGGCTTGATTGCGTCAGGGCTATAAACAAAATATCAATGACAAAATCTTGTGCCGTTCGCGCTAAAATTGACGATAAACGTACAGACTCACCCTCAGCAACCGAGTAAAGTTTTACATCAGCTGAGTCGGCAACAAGGCTACTGCCAAATTTTGTCACTGAGATCACCGAGCTTGAATTTTTCTTGGCTTGCTTAACAACTTCGGCAATTTCGCGAGTCATACCTGATTCACTAATCGCGATGACCAAATCACCTTTCGAAAAGGTCGCAACATACGCAAGTTGTGCATGCCCATCTGGCTCTGCAATTGCAGGCATACCGAGTTTTTGTAATTTATAAGAAAAATCTTTTGCAACCAGCGCTGAGCCACCTAAACCACAAATTAAAATGCGCTTTGCTGATTTTAATAGCTCTACCGCCTTTTCGACAGCCGGTGCTTCGTTGAGGTTTTTGGTTTCGGTTAACACCGCCAATTTACTGCTTAATAGTTTTTCGGCGATTTGCTCTAGCGAGTCATTCAGGGTGATTTTGCCATGTAGCTTAGGTTCGCTCGTTTCATCGTTAAGGGCATCAATTACCGCAAGCTTAAAAGCAGGGAAGCCTTTATAACCTAACTTTTGCGAAAACTTCACCACACTTGATTGGCTTACACCAACCACTTTTGCTAGTTCAACCGATGATAAATTACGAATCGCATTCGCTGAATTTAACGTAAAGTCAGCAAGCTTAGCTTCGCTGCTCGATAGAGATTGGCGTAAGGCTTTAATTTTTACAAAAGTAGACATAGGGCTCACTTTGTTTGCTTAACTTAGTCAAAACGCAAAGCATGGTTCTATTATAAACACAGGGCTTGGGCGCATTGTTTGCTTAACACGACGACTTATTTTTGTTTTAGCAGACCTAAGTTTGGAATATTTTTCTTAATTTAGATGGAATAATATAGTTTTATTCCATAATAGATACAACACTAATTATTGAGAAAGCCCTATTTTTAGTAACTTAGCGATAATGTATGCTTTTTATTCTTCAAATGTGAAATAAAATATTTTACATGTTAAGTGGGTGTTGCTACTGTATTGCTGAGAATCGTCAATGCTTAAATCATCAGGTATGAATCTGTTATGAGTTTTACCCCTTTGAAAACATTACTTAAACAGCTGTGTTATCTCAGTAGTGCGGCATTATTAGTAAGCTGTGCCAGTAATCCATATACCTACACACAATCAGCTAATTACAGCCATCGTGTTAAGTTCTTAGTGATGCATTACACCGCTATTGATTACGAAAAATCAATGCGTGCGCTCGTGGATGAAGGGGGATTGAGTTCACATTATTTATTACCCGAATCAGGCGATCCTAGTTACCCAAAAGATGATTTAGAAATTATTCAGCTAGTTGATGAAAAAGATAGAGCATGGCACGCCGGACGCAGCTTTTGGCAAGGACGAGAAGATTTAAACGATCATTCTATTGGTATTGAAATAGTGAATGTACCAAGCTGTCATATTCCTGAGCAAACAAAGCTTGCAATGGAAAACGACGCCAGCAAGTTATGTATTTTTCCAGACTATGATGCCAAACAAATTGAACTACTAATCAAGCTAAGCAAAGATATTCTTGCTCGTAATCCAGATATCGGCCCAACTCAAGTTATTGGCCATTCTGATATTGCCCCAAGCCGTAAGAACGACCCAGGCCCGCGTTTTCCTTGGTATCAACTGTATAAAGCAGGTATCGGTGCGTGGTATGACAGCAACACCGTTGATAAGTATTGGCAGCTATTTAGCGCATCAAAACCTTCTGTTGAGTTAATGCAAAAAGCATTGCGCAGTTACGGCTATGAGGTGATTGCAACGGGTCAGCTTGATTCGCAAACGCTCGATGCCCTAAGTGCTTTTCAAATGCACTTTTTGCCTTGGCATGTAAGCGGTAATAGTGATGCAAGAAGTGCCGCTGTGCTATTTGCATTACTAGATAAGTACTTTCCTAAAAAGCTTGAGCGGTTATTTAAAGAATATCAGCAGCAACAGCAAGCGGTTGAGCCTGCGCCAAAAACACTGGCCAATGCACAAGTTGTAGCGCGTATTCCGGCGCTTGATCCGAGTAGCCGCGCGCTAGTGAACGACAGAGGCACTTTTATAGCCTATAAAGGTCGCGGTGAAATCATCATTGAAAATCAAGATGCAACCAGTGCTGATATTTTCATTAATGGTGAAAAAATTAATATTGCCTCACCATTAACAGCCGAAAAAATATATCAATACAGTTTAGCTAAACGCACCCGCGATGGCATTAACACTTATAAGGTAGAGAATGTGTTGCCTGAAGGGGCAAGCTTAACCTTACGTTTTCCTTACCCAACGCTTGATACAAACAACAGTCAAAAGCGTTTTAGTGCCGTTGATGAGTTAATTAATCATGAGATTAAAGAGGGCTTTCCGGGCGCAGTACTTGCCGTTATTAAAGATGGCAAGTTGATCAAACTAAGCCATTATGGCGCGGCTAAAAAGTACCATGTTGATGGCAGTGAGCTTGCAAGCCCACAAGCCATGCAAAACGATACCTTGTTTGATATAGCTTCAAATTCAAAAATGTTTGCCACTAACTTTGCGCTGATGAAGCTTGCCAGCGAAGGAAAACTCGACGTAGAAAAACCGCTGTTCTATTACCTACCAGAATTTAGAGGCGGCGGCCGTGAACAGCGTTTAGTAAAAGATTTACTCACCCATAGTGCGGGTTACCCAGCCGTGGTTGATTTTCATCGTAAAGACAATAAATTTGGTGAGCGCTTTTTTTCTCAAAACAGCCTACGTACTAAAAACCTGTTATTAACAGGCGTGCCTTTTGTGGCTGGTCGTAACGTAAAACACCTATATTCTGATATCGATTATATGTTGCTTGGTGTATTAGTTGAGCGTATCAGCGGTATGGCGCTCGATACCTATGTTGAGAGCCAAGTTTATCAGCCGCTTGGTTTAACACATACGGTTTATAATCCATTGCAAAAAGGCTTTTTAGCTTCACAGATTGCCGCTACTGAGATTAACGGCAACACCCGAGGTGGTCGCATTGAGTTTGAAAACATTCGAACCGATGTACTGCAAGGTGAAGTACATGATGAAAAAGCCTTTTATGCTTTAGGTGGTGTAGCGGGGCATGCGGGGCTATTTAGTACCGCTGGTGACTTGTCCGTACTTATGCAGGTGTTACTCAATGGTGGCGGTTACGACAACAAACAAATTTTTACGCCACAAGTACTTGAACAATTCACAAACTCCCAAGCAAGCGATGAGACCTATGGGTTAGGGTGGCGACGCGCTGGGCATCAAGCGCGCAAATGGCATTTTGGCCCTTATGCTAGCCCGCGGGCTTTTGGTCATACGGGCTGGACAGGCACTGTAACCGTTATTGACCCCGAATACGACCTTGCTATTGTACTACTAACCAATGCGCGTCATACCCCAATTGAAGGCTCGCAAAAAAATTACCAGTTTGTCGGCAAGCGTTTTGAAACAGGTAAGTATGGCTCTATTATCTCACTGATTTATGAGAGTATATTAAATCACTAGTCGAATTAAGTTGAGTTTGGTGGCAAAGCCATTAAGCTTAGCAAGTTTTCGCATAATAAAAATAAAATGTTGTTCTTAATTTAAAAGGGTTTTTATGTCTTGGTATTCAATTTTACCACCCTTGATTGCTATCTTAATTGTGTTTTGGCGCAAAGAAGTGATCATGGCGTTATTAGTCGCTGTTGCGTCGTCTGAGTTTTTACTTGCTCTGAATGGTGAAGGTAATACCTTGTTTTTCACCTTTATTAATACCATAGAGCGAGTCATTGAAGTTGCCAGCTCCCCTGGTAATAGCCGTATCCTTATTTTTAGTGTTCTAATCGGTGCTTTACTTGCCTACATTCGTGAATCTGGCGGTGTGGCTGCGACGGTTAATTTACTGATGAACAAAGGGGTTGCAAAAAGTAAGCGCCAAGTGGGTTACTTAACCATGTTCTCAGGTATTGCGGTGTTCATTGAATCGAACTTAAGTGTATTAACCTCGGGGATTTTATCGCGTGGTTTGTTTGATAAATTTAAAATGAGCCGAGCGCGCCTTGCTTACATTATCGATAGTACTAGTGCACCTGTATGTATTTTAATCTTGCTAAATGGCTGGGGCGCTTATGTGTTGGGCTTGCTTGGCAACTACGAAATGGAAGAGTCAGCTGTATCGGTATTATGGGGCAGTATTGGTTATAACTTCTATGCCATTATCGCGCTACTTATCGTGTTTTATACGATTACTTTCGACAAGGTACATGGCCCATTAAAGCAAGCAGAAGAAAATTTTGAACAACAAGAAACCGAACTAACAGAAGAAGTCAAAGGCTCAAAAGCGCGTTACATGCTTGTGCCACTTATCACTTTAATTGGTAGCATGGTTGGTTTTATGTTCTGGACTGGCGATGGCGATATTGCCAGCGGCAGCGGCTCTAAATCAGTGCTGTATGCAACTATTTTAGCTTGTGTTGTGGCTTACTTTTTAATGATTAGCTCGCGTGAATTTACGCATCATAAGCTTGTTGATATTGGCTTTAAAGGAATGGGTGAGTTACTGCCATTAGTGTCTATTGTATTACTTTCACTCACTTTAGGTGCAAGCTTAAAAGACCTAGGTACGGGTGTGTTTGTAGCCGGACTAGTCGGTGATTTCTTACCTATTTACTTGGTTGTGCCAGTGCTGTTTTTAACCGGTGCAGTAATTTCATTTACCACAGGTACCTCGTGGGGCACATTCGCAATACTTATTCCAATTGGTGTGCCGCTCATTCAAGCATTAGGTTTACCACCTTCATTGGTCATTGCTGCTATTCTAGGTGGTGGTGTGTTTGGCGATCACTGCTCGCCAATCTCAGATACCAGCGCAGTATCGGCCATTGCATCAGGGTGTGATTTATTAACTCACGTAAAAACCCAAATGCCATATGCCTTATTCGGCGGTGCGCTAACTTTTATTGCTTACCTAGTGACGAGCATAATTGTTTTATAAGTAATAGCTTTAAGCCTTAAGTTATAAGTAAAAAACCACAGAGGAGTCTGTGGTTTTTTATTGCTTGTAACGTAAGTCGTATGTTCAAGTTTGATAGCCGTCAGTTTGAAAGCTGATAGCTCTGAGGTGTTGGGTTTCGCTTCGCTCTATCCAACCTACGATTTAGGTACAACCTTATAAACACCGACACCATCAACACCAAGATATAAATCACCATTAGGGTGGGTGGCTAGGCTGCGCACGCGACCTACACCTTCAAATACCTTGCTGTGGCCTGTTACTTTGTCACCATCAAGTTTCACCAAAACAAGGTGACCAAACTTCATCGAACCTACGGCAATTTGACCTTGCCACTGCGGGTATTTATCGCTGGTGATAAATTCCATTCCAGAAGGGGCAATTGAAGGCACCCAATACCAATCAGGTTGCTCCATTCCCTCGCGACTGGTTTCGTCAGTAATTTTTGTACCAATGTAGTTGATCCCATAAGTGATCTCAGGCCAACCATAGTTAGCACCTGCTTTAACTATGTTGATTTCATCGCCGCCCCGCGGGCCATGTTCATGGCTCCAAATAACTCCCGTTTCTGGGTGCATCGCCATACCTTGAGGGTTACGGTGTCCATATGAATAAATACTTTTGTGAGTTGTTTTATGGTTATAAAACGGGTTTGATTTAGGGATAGAGCCATCGCTATTGATACGGTGAATTTTGCCAGCATCATAGTCAAGGCTTTGTGGGTGAACGTCTCTTTTGCCACGGTCGCCAATAGAGAAGTACAAGTAACCTTGTTTGTCGAACTCAATACGCGAACCATAGTGTTTTGTTGTTTCAATATTAGGCTCGCCATCAAACAATAATTGCTGATCGATAAGAGCCATATCTTTAAAGCGGGCGCGCATAATCGAGGTGTTATAACCCTCACCATCGCCTTCATAGCCCGAGTACGAAAAGTAAATCCAGCCATTGTCGGCAAAGTTCGGATCAAGCTCTATGTCTAATAAGCCCCCTTGACCTTCATCATGTACTTTAGGTGTGCCTTTAACTATTTGCTCAACGAGTTTGCCATCACGAATTAATCTAAGCTCGCCACGTCTGTCGGTAACGAGTAAGTCACGCTCGTTAAGCCAAGCCATACCCCACGGAATTTGAATTCCTTCACTTACTAATTCTAGTTTGTAGTTATCAGCGCTAGCATCCAGAGGGATCTTTTGCTCCGGCTGAGCGCACGCTTGCAAGCTCGACAAGCTAATTGAGGTAATGATTAAACTGTTAAACAAAGACCTTTTCATGGTAACTCCATAATATTTAAACACGATGTTACTAGCCTAGCTGGTTCAGCATTAAATTGTTATTAACATTAGAGCAATGTGCGATTATTGGTAGGAAAAGCGAGGTAAAGAGTGGAGTATTAGCTGTCAGCCGTAAGTTTGAAAGCTGGTGGCTCGTTGAACCATCGCGCGAAATAAATTTCACGCCCACGGTACTCCTTTACTCTTTCCCCTTGTAACTCGCTAACTTGTTTTAAATCTGCTAGCTTAGCAAGTTCTTATTCTTAAAAGGATTTAACAAGTCGTATGAAGTCAGAAAAGTTTTTTAAATGGGTGTGGAATGTTAACGGCCTAATTTTACTTATGGGCTTAATTATTGGAGCAGCAGCAATAGGGTATAACTTTGTTGCTTACTTACTAAAGTCCGATAACCATGTTCAGCAACAAACACTAAACTTAGCTGAAGATGAAAAGCAGCAAGAAAAGTGGAAACTGGGTTACCCGCGTAAGGTCGAGGGGAGTGATTTTTACTTTATCCCTTTGGAATCAGAAAAACTGGATATCGAGGTGAAAGCTGACGTAACAGTTTACAATAATTTTAGCGGTGGTTATAAATACAGACCTACGCGCTCAAAGAACATCTTGTTTCTAAATGACAAAACCAATCACGCCAAGTGGCTATTTAAAACAACGGATCAGTTGATCATAGAGTTTGGTGCTTTAAGCCATTACGAAGAGTTTGATACTCGAGTTTACAATGAGCAAAAAGCCAATGCTCCTAAGGCCGTTTCTTACGAAGTTATCAAAAACGATACCAACAACGACAAACTGCTCGATGGCAAAGATAAGCGCACCTTCGCGCTAAGCAAGATTGATGGCTCAAACTACAGCGAAGTTATTTCAGGTTACAACCGCATTGTAGAGTCTAACCTCAACGCTGAAGGCAATTTATTCGTTGTATTTATCAACAACGATGAAGTTTACTCTATGCTGGTAGACTTAGATACATTTGAAGTGATTAGTAAAAGCATGTTGCCGAAGGTAGGGGAGTGAAATTGATATTGATATTAGGTATCAGATGTCAGAAGAATGATCTGACATCTGAAAACTAACTACGCGGGGTAAACCAGCTGCTACCTAAAAACTTGCGACTTTACTCTTGTAACTCGCTAGGTTGTTTTAAATCTGATAGCTGAAAGCTCTGAGTGTGTTGGTTTTCACTCCGTTCTAACCAACGTCACGTAGGTCGTCATTTATGGCGAAACATGTTTTATCAATCATACGTGGCGGGCTAAAGCCCGACCTACAAGAGTATGGATTGCGGCCATCGCGCGAAATAAATTTCACGCCTACGGTACTCCTTTACTCTTTCCCCTTGTAGCTCGCTAACTTTTTTAAATCTGACTGCTCTGAGTGTGTTGGGTTTCGCTACGCTCTACCCAACCTACGAGCTCGCTAACTCGTACAATTTTCCGCCTCATGGGTTAGCTGTTTGAGTGCGATGATTTGCCCTTGTTTGTTTTGGTCTAGGGCGAGTAGGTCACCTTGGTGAATATGAGTATCTAGGGTGCCGTGTTTTTGTAGCTCTTCTAGGAGTGATTGTTTAATTTGTACTATGACATTTTGCTCGCAGTCGGCGATATACCAGTCGTTATCAACACTGACGAGACGGCCGGTGAAGCTGGTACGGGCTTGGTGATTGGCTAATGCTTGTTGGTAGTTCGCATCTAGGTTTTGTTTTTGTTGTTTAAGATTACTCACATAGCTGCCTTTGGCGTCGAGCTCGTGTACCTCAAGCCATTGATAGTTTGATAAATCTACTGCATAAACATCGGTTAACTCGCGGTTGTTATATTGCAGCATGACAAAGCCAAGAATCGCTAAAGCAGCAAAAACTCCGGTCATTTGCAGGCCTAAAAAGCGCTGTGGTCTTGGCGTTGCCGACTGTGGCTTTTGCATATGTGAAAGCTCGTCGCTGCTTAAGCTGTGCTCTGCCTTACGTTTTTGAAAATGTGCTTTTAAATCAGTATCGAGTTGCTCGTCGTTACGCTTCATGGAGGCCTCCTAGTTGTTGTTTCAGGTTTTGACGGGCATATCGCAGCCGAGTTTTAATGGTCTCTGGGTTACTTTGTGTGATAGCTACAATATCATCGAGACTAAAGCCTTCTTGCTGTAAGGTCAGCGCTTCACGTTGTACAAAGCTAAGCGCCATAAGTGCTTTATCAAAGGCTTCATAGTCGTAGTGATAACTTGCATCCTGAGATTCAGAAAATAGTTGGTTATCTTCTAATTCAACGAACTTTTGCTGCTTACGAAATTCATCAATTAATAAATTACGAGCTAAGCGAAAAAGCCACGCTTTTGGGTTGTTCTGATCATTGTAAAAGTCGCGTTTATCAATAACTTTTAACCAGGTTTGCTGGCATATATCAAGGGCAAGATCTTTATCACTTTGTGTAACTAGATAGTGATAAAGATCGTTCCCGTATTGAGCAACGAGTTGGTTAAGGTAACGGTTGTCGCCCGTTTTGGCATACTGCGCCAAACAATCTGTGTTTGGCTTGTCAAATAACCATGTCTTGATGCTCATTAGCATAGGCAGTTATCCATCTATTTTAAAATCAAGTTGAACGCTTTGGTTTGTTTGCAATTGTGCCACACCTTCAACAACTTTAGGGCGATATTTCCAACGTTTAATGGCGCGAATTGCTTCACGGTCAAATACCCGTTTTGGCTCAGCATCAATAATAACAGGATCAATCACTTCACCAGTCGGTGAAATACTAAAGCTAATTTGCACCCAACCTTCAATGCCGTCGCGAGCTGCTACCGGAGGGTACTTAGGGTTAATACGCACAATTGGCGTTGCATCTCCTGTTGGTTGATTAATAGTTTTGCTCAGTGTGTCGCCAATGTTATCGAATGTCATTGTTGGTGTTAAATCAGCTACCACAACTGTTTCGGTCGTATCAATGGTTGGCCGCGGTGGCACTTTTGGTGGCATTTTAGCAACTGGCGGTGGCGGCAGTGTTTGCTTTACTTGCACTTTTGAGTCTTCCGGTACTTCATAAATTTCAACCGTGATGTCTGGGCCTGTTTTTACATCGGCTCTTTGCTCAGCAGAAATTAAGTACTGCATAAATGCAAATGCTGCAAAGGTCATGACACCACCACCAATAATTGCTGCGGTTGTCTTTAAAGCAGCATTGCTGTTATTCAAGCTTGCTGAGTTTAGTGGTAAAGTATGCATAGCCGTTCCTCTTTGGATAATTGCTTTCATAGCTAAAACGGCTGGCAAATAAAAAAGGGGTGAAATTTTTTTCACTTTTTATTTTTCACAAGTTTTTTAGGTTGTTATGAAACTTATTCAAATAGATAAAGCCCGTTACCGTAAACATTTAAACCAAGTAATTATTGCTTGTGTAATTGCTTTAGCCGTTGGCAGTTTAGCCATTTCACAAACATTAATTGCGTTATTTCCTGATCCAAGCGGTAGCCATTTTCATTGGAACCTATTAGGTGTTGTTGTGTGTAGTTTGCTGGTGGGCTTTGTGCTTAATAAGTACCGCAATCATGATTACATGACTGAAATTGTCTATGTGTGGGAGCTTAAAAAAGCGCTGAATAAAATCACCCGTAAAATGCCAAAGTTAAAAGCAGCAGGGCGTGAGGGCAATGCCGATGCTTTATTAGCAATTCAATACAGTTATGCGGGGTCACGTTTGTTATGGCAGCTTGATGACAACACTATTACCATGGATGAGTTGGCAATTAAACAGGCTGAGCTTGATAGTGTTGCGCAGCGGTACAATTTAACTTTAGATGTTGATAAGTATGACGAAAAGATACTAAATCAATACTAAAAAGTTGTCTTTGTACCTATTTTGCTTTATTTTTTGTTGCGTCAAAATTTTAAAGATTGTGAACAATGAAAAAAATAACACATACAGTTGTCTCGTTGCTGCTACTAGGCCCCACTTTTGCTAGCGCTAATGATATTAGTTTTTCGATTGGTGGTGGCTATCCGTACTTTGTAATACCTGAAGTATCTGTTGCAAGTGCTGACTTAAGCCAGCGTTGGTATGGCAATTATAAGATAGGCCTTGATGATGGTTTTTCTGTGGGTTTTGAGCAAGCTATAAGTGATAATAATAAACATGCAATCGGCTTGCTGGTTGGCGCATTAGGAAACAGAGAAGTAGATACTCAGTGCGATGAATCTCAAAATAGCGATGAACTTACAGCAGCATTTGCCAACGCAATTGGTTGTGCTCTCGCTGAAGCGTTTGATGAAGAAACCACTAATGGTATTGGGCTTAGTTACAGCTATAATTTCAGTGGCTTAAACCAAGACGGTTGGCGATTGAGGTTTGAATTAGGGTACGGTGAAGCCTCAAACGATGATAATAAACGTGTTGATGGTGGTATCAACTTGAGTTATGAGTTTTAAGCAATTTTTTGAAGCAAATAATAAAGGTGGTTCATTTTAATGAAGAAGATTTTGATTGTTTGCTTGGGCAATATTTGTCGCTCACCCACAGCTGAGGCGGTGCTTCGTAGTCGAGCAAAGTCATTAGGTATTAATGTCAAAGTTGATTCTGCTGGCACCATTGGTTATCACCAAGGTAATCCACCAGATCCTCGCTCAAAAGCAGCAGCCGAAAAGCGCGGCTATAGTTTTAAAGGAATTTATTCGCGACCTGTGACTCAAGCTGATTTTTATGAGTTTGATTTAATCCTCGCAGCCGACAAGCAAAATCTTGCTGATTTAAAAGCCCAGTGTCCAGAGCACTTACAATATAAGCTGTCGCTATTTTTAAGTCATGGTGACGCAGGGGAAAGCGAGATCCCTGATCCCTACTATGGTGGCGATCAAGGCTTCGAAAAAGTACTCGATTTAATTGAGAACGCAGCAGATAAACTACTTAACAAGATATGATAGGGTCGCACTGCGACCCTGTTATTTAGTTGTTGATTTTAAAATCTAATTGCACCCGAGAAGTCGCAGCAATAGCTTGCCCATTTTCAAACTTAGGGGCATAACGCCACTGTTTTACTGCTTTAACAGCTTCTCTTTCAAATGCAGAGCCACCCTCAGAGCCAACCACAGTAATGTTGTCTACAAAGCCTGACGGGGTTACTTCAAACTCCATTACGACACTGCCATCTTCCATACGTTGAACTTTTGATTTTGGATATTTAGGATGTACGCGATATAACGGCTCTTGTTCTTGGCTTTCTTTCCACGGCACCATTTTCGCAATCGCTAAGCAATGTTTAGTTGCTTCGTCGCTTTTACCTGTTTTTTCGTATAAGTGAACTAGCTTTGAATGGGCGTTTAATTCGGTTTGATGATCAAAGTCTAGCTCTTGATCAAATACGCTTACCACGTGATTTAAACGCTCAATGGCGGTGCTGTATTTACGTTGATTTTCTGCAAATGCGGCAACTAAAAAGTCAGCGCTAATACGATCGACAGCGTTATTGGGTAAATTCTCTTGATAGTAATCATCGGCTTCTTCAAGATATTTCTTTGCTGTGTAATAGCGCTCACCAGTGCCTTTATATGCAAGGATACGAGCGGCGGTCATTTTTGCATCTGCAACAAGCTTGGCGGAGTTTTGTTTTTCAGCAATAGCAATGACATCATCTAAATACGTATCTGCACGCTTAGCTGAAGGTGTTGATTCTGCCATGCCGATTAATGAGTCATACACTTGTGCACTGAGTTTACCGTGATTTTGTTCTAGTATTTCGTAGGCTGTACGATATAACTCAAAGCGTTGCTCTTGCTCGCTTTTATCTAGGCTGTTTGCATAGTTAATAGCAAGGTTCGCTGTGTTGTCGGCGCTTTCGCCATAAACTTTTTTGCCTAGTTCAAACGCTTTTTTTGCAAGCTCACTACTGTCTTGCTGATTTTTTACAGCGGCGACATAAGCGCGGTAGGTGTCGTTAAACTCTTGTGTGGTCATTTCATTAGCCATGCTTTGCTGGCTAAATAAAAGTGCCATGCATAAGGCAAGCGAGCTCTTTTTCATAATATTCCTTATTATTTTGCCCTGAGATAGAGAAGGGAATTAATACTAGTTGATGATAATCATTATCATCATTAGGTGCAAGGTAGCAAGTTACACTCGCTGTGTCACTGTTGAATATTAAGATACATAGTATGTTTTTATTAACAATTTGAACAAGGTCTGACTGTTTATCGAGATTAAACTAATCTATTTTTTCGAATATTTTGAATGTGATTTTTTAAAACGCATTACAATTCAATTAGGTAGCTGTATGACGGCGAGTTTTCAAGTGTTTGATGAGCGCCACTAAAGCGAGGCGCAAAGCTCGTATCTTGGGGTGGTTTGAGTGTATAATACTTGAATTGCTGGTAACTGCCTCAATATTAGTTATCACTCGTCGTATGTTGCATCCTTACAACCTCAAGCTGTTGTAATCACATTTGCAGTATCGCATTTATTTTTTAATTTGGATTTGTCGTGGCGCAAGTAAGAGCAAGAGTCCAGCTGAATGTTGGCAAAAACAGTGATATCCCTGCAGAAATCGTATCTTTTAGTGGCTTAAATGATGGCCAAGAACATGTCGCTTTAGTGTTTAATCAAGCCGACACAGAGCAAGATGTTCCTTTAATTCGAATGCATTCAGAGTGTTTAACGGGCGATGTATTTCACTCTTCACGTTGTGATTGTGGTGAGCAATTAAATGAGTGTATCGAGATGATGCACCAGCAAGGTGGTATTTTACTGTATTTACGCCAAGAAGGCCGTGGTATTGGCTTATACAATAAGATTGATGCTTACGTATTACAGTCGCAAGGTATGAATACTTATGAAGCAAATAACCATTTGGGTTTTGCTGATGATTTACGTGATTTTTCAGACGCGGTATTAATGCTCGAAGCATTAAATCAAAAGCATGTTAAGTTAATGACTAACAACCCAAATAAGCTCAAAGCACTGCGTGATGCGGGTATTGAAGTTGATTCAGTGGTTGGCACTCATGCGCACATTAAAGCGGGTGTGGTAGGTAACCGAGCTTACCTTGAAACGAAAATCAAACATGGCTCGCACATGCTTGATATTAAAAAAATTAAAAAGCCTGAGTAAATTTCACAACAGGTGACTATAAACAAGCGGCGCACCCAGTTATACTCGGTGCGTTTTGTCGTTATTGAATGAGAAACTATGTCGATCGAAGTACGTATTTTTAAAGCTGATGCGGGCGTTAAATGGTTTAAAGCTGGGTGGGAAATCTTTAAGCTGCAACCTTTGACTTTTATTTTAATGCATCTGCTAATCGTGATAATTAGCTTTTTGGCATTGCTGCTACCTTTACTGCAAGTTGTTGGTGCGTTTGTGACGCCATTTTTGATGGCGGGTTTTTATCAAGCTGTGTTAACAAAGCAGCAAGGCGGGACTATCAGCCAAGCTGATATTTTTAAGCCATTTAGTAATAAAGGAAACCGTATAGGTTTAGTGCGTGTGGCTGTGTATCAGATGGCGGCAGGTATTTTATTAGCCTTACTGTCTAATTTCATTTTTGCAGATGCCTACACAGTTATTTCGAGTCAAACTTTCGACCCACAAAACCAAACACATATTGCCGATTTATTAGCAACCATTTCAATGGGGCAAGTTGCGGTATTTCTATTGGCGATCTGTGTGTATTTAACTGCTTTTGCCTATGCAGTGCCTTTGGTTTATTTTCAAAAGCAAAGCAATATGTTTCAGGTTTTAAAAACCTCATTCATGGTGTTTTACCATAATATGGCGCCACTTGGTGTTTATGGCCTAATTTGCGCTGTTTTAATGGTGATCTGTATTCCTTTATCGTTTATTCCACTATTGGTTTTAATGCCAATTTGTTACATTAGCTTCTTCGTGTCTTTTCAGGCCATTTTTATGCCAGTTGTGCCAAAAGGTGATGACCAAACAAAAGCACATGAAGCACAGTCACAATCAGGACGCTTTGACGCGTAATGGATGATAAAGAACAAAAGTTAAAGAATTACGTACTTTGGTTATTGTCCCGACAAGATTATTCGCGTCGGGATTTAACGCGAAAGTTACAGCAAAAAGAGGCGACGCCCGAGTTCACAGAGCGCTTGTTAGATTGGTGTGAATCACACAACTTTATTAACGAACAGCGCTATTGCGAAGGGTTTGTACGCCGCCATTTAGCTAAGTATCATGGTGTAAAACGCATTCAGAGCGAAGCAATGGCAAAAGGGATAGATCGAGCACTACTAGACAAGACGCTCGAGGAGTTCGAAGTCGATTGGTTCGAACTCGCAAAGGACGCATATTTAAAGAAGTTTTCAAATTCAGGTAAAGAACTCGACCAGAAAGAAAGAGCGAAACGTGTACGCTACTTGATGTATCGAGGCTTTAATTACGAACAAATTGATTTTGCAATGCAAGCACAGCAATAAACGGGTGAGATTTTCACATGCAGCATATGACTACCGCACAGATCAGGCAACAGTTCTTAGACTTTTTTGCCTCTAAACAACACCAAATTGTTCCTTCAAGCTCGCTGATCCCGGGTAACGATGCCACGTTATTATTCAATAACGCCGGTATGGTGCAATTTAAAGATGTATTTTTAGGTGCGGAAAGCCGCCCTTATTCACGTGCAACCAGCTCTCAACGTTGTGTACGCGCAGGTGGTAAACATAACGACCTTGAAAACGTAGGCTACACTGCACGTCACCATACATTCTTTGAAATGCTAGGTAACTTTAGCTTTGGTGATTACTTCAAGCAAGACGCAATCAAATTTGCTTGGGAGTTTTTAACTGACGTTGTAAAACTACCGCAAGAAAAGCTCCTTGTTACTATTTATCACGATGATGAAGAAGCCTTCAACATTTGGCATAAAGAAGTGGGTCTAAGTGAAGACCGTATTATTCGCATTGCAACTAGCGATAACTTCTGGTCAATGGGTGATACAGGTCCTTGTGGTCCATGCTCTGAAATCTTTTACGATCACGGTGAAGAAATTTGGGGTGGTCCTCCAGGTTCACCTGAAGAAGACGGTGACCGTTTCATCGAGATCTGGAACCTAGTATTTATGCAGTATAACCGCCATGCCGACGGTACAATGGAGCCGCTTCCTAAGCAGTCTGTTGATACAGGTATGGGTCTTGAGCGTATTTCTGCAATTTTACAAGGCGTGCACTCAAACTACGAAATCGATTTATTCCAAGCTCTTATTGCAGCTGCGGCCAAAGTAACAAACGCACAAGATTTAGATGATAAATCGTTACGCGTTGTGGCTGACCACATTCGTTCGTGTGCGTTCTTAGTGTCTGACGGCGTTATGCCGTCAAACGAAGGCCGTGGTTATGTATTACGTCGTATCATTCGTCGTGCTGTTCGTCACGGTAACAAGCTAGGCGCGAAAGGGGCATTCTTCTACAAGCTAGTTGCTGCGCTAATTGAGCAAATGGGTCAAGCGTACCCAGAGCTTGCTAAGCAACAGGAAATTATTGAAAAAGTACTGCGTATTGAAGAAGAGCAGTTTGGTAAAACACTTGAGCGTGGTCTGGCTATTTTAGAAGAAAGCCTAACTGATATCGAAGGCGATGTGATCCCAGGTGACTTAGTATTCAAACTTTACGATACTTACGGTTTCCCAGCTGACTTAACGGCAGACGTGGCGCGTGAGCGTTTCATGACGATTGATGAGCACGGCTTCCAAGAGTGTATGGCTGTTCAGCGTAAGCAAGCACAGCAAGCGGGTAAGTTTGGTGCTGATTACAACCAACAACTTAAGTCTGAAAAACACACAGACTTTAAAGGTTACGATGCAGAACATTACACAGGTACTGTGGTTGAACTTTTCTCTGAAGGTCAATCGGTTTCTGTACTTGAAGATGGTCAAGAAGGTATCGCAATCTTAGACCGTACACCGTTCTACGCTGAATCAGGTGGTCAGGTTGGTGACACGGGTGTGTTAAAAGTAGCTGGTGGTGAGTTTGTAGTGACTAACACCACGAAACTTGGTAATGCATTTGCACACCATGGTCGTGTACAAGGTCGTATTGGTACAAACGATAAAGCAGAGGCAACCATTGATGCAGCACGTCGCGATAGCATCAAGAAAAACCACACTGCAACGCATATCTTGCATGAAACATTACGCCAAATTTTAGGTGAGCACGTAAGTCAAAAAGGCTCACTAGTTGACCCTGAACGTTTACGTTTTGACTTCTCTCACTTTGAAGCGGTAACAAAAGACGAATTACGTCAAATCGAGCGCGCAGTAAACGATGAAATCCGTCGTAACTTTGCGCTTGAAACTGAGCTAATGGCTATCGAAGATGCTAAATCAAAAGGTGCGATGGCATTATTCGGTGAAAAATACGATGACGAAGTGCGCGTAGTAACCATTGGTGATTACTCAATCGAGCTATGTGGTGGTACTCACGTTAAGCGCGCAGGTGATATCGGTTTATTTAAAATCGTATCAGAAAGCGGTATCGCTGCCGGTATCCGCCGTATTGAAGCGGTAACGGGTGCTGAAGCGGTTGCTTATGTAAGTGAGCAAGAACAACAGTTAAACGATGTTGCAGCACTAGTAAAAGGTGATAGCAGCACAGTACTTGAAAAAGTAACTGCGTTACTAGAGAAATCAAAAGGCCTTGAGAAGCAAATTGCACAGCTTAACGACAAGCTAGCAAGTGCGGCAGGTGCATCGTTACTTGACTCTGTTGTTGAAGTGAACGGTATTAAACTACTGGTTGCAGATGTTGCAGGTACTGAGTCTAAAGCACTACGTGGCATGGTTGATGACCTGAAAACGAAGATTGGCTCAGGTGTTATTGCCCTTGGTGTTGCTAATGGCGACAAAGTAAGCCTAATTGCCGGTGTAACTAAAGACTTAACAGGTAAAGTGAAAGCCGGTGAACTTGTAAATCACATGGCTGCACAAGTAGGCGGTAAGGGCGGTGGTCGTCCTGATATGGCGCAAGCAGGTGGTACTCAGCCAGAGAACCTTGCTGCAGCCTTAGAAAGTGTAACTGCTTGGTTAACTGAGCGTTCTTAATCACTAGTGGCACTTATCGTCCAAAAATTCGGTGGCACCTCAGTTGGCTCAATAGAGCGAATTGAGGCCGTCGCCGACCTTGTTGTAAAAACCAAGCAACAAGGCCATCAAGTTGTGGTGGTGCTCTCGGCGATGTCGGGAGAAACTAACCGTCTGATTGAACTCGCTAAACAAATCGATTCTAGACCCAGTGCTCGTGAGCTTGATGTATTGCTAACCACCGGTGAGCAAGTGTCGGTCTCTTTACTCGCTATGGCTATTATTAAACGTGGTCACTCAGCGGTAAGCTTACTTGCTGATCAGGTCAACATTCGCACCGATAACATGTTTGGTAAAGCGCGGATTGAAGAGATTGCGGCGACTCGTCTAAAGCATGAACTTGAACATAACCGGATTGCTATAATAGCGGGCTTTCAGGGCCGCGATATTGAAGGCAATATCACCACGCTTGGTCGCGGTGGTACTGATACCTCTGCGGTTGAGATTGCAGGCGCTATTAATGCCGATGAATGTCAAATTTACACCGATGTTGATGGGGTATACACCACCGACCCACGTATTGAGCCTAATGCGCGACGTATGAGCCATGTCACCTTCGAAGAAATGCTCGAAATGGCCAGTCTTGGGGCTAAGGTACTGCATATTCGTAGTGTCGAAGCGGCAGGAAAATATAATATACCGCTCAGAGTGTTATCGAGTTTTAACCCGGATCAAGGGACCTTGATCAGTTTTGAGGAGCCGGATGTGCAAGCAAACATTGTGTCGGGTATCGCCTTTAATCGTGACGAAAGCTTGATTTACGTCAATGGCGTACACCAAGGAACGGAAAACCTTGCAAAAATTTTGAAACTTTTTGCAGAATTTGGCATCGAAATAGATATGATTAATCAAGTTAATCATAACTTTGAAAAAATAGACTATGCTTTTACTGTGCACACGAATGATTTTGAGCAAGCCCTTGAAATTTTGACCAGTAACCAAGATGGTATCAGCGCAGAATCTATTAAAGGGATCAGCAATGTTGCCAAGGTGTCTGCAGTAGGTGTAGGGATGAAATCTCACTCTGGTGTGGCAAGTTTATTTTTTAATGCCCTTGCCGATGAAAACATCAAAGTGATGCTTGTATCGACATCAGAAATAAAGATATCAGTTTTAATTGACGAAAAGTATTTAGAACTGGCTGTACGTGCGCTACACAAAGTTTTTTTAACCGAAAATGAATAAGATCTAGAGTTTTTACTTACTTTTAAGTCTAGATTTCATTAGAATGTTTTTGACGCGGAATCTTTTAATTTTTTGGAACATGGGAGCAAGAGAATGCTAATACTAACTCGTAGAGTAGGTGAAACCCTAATGATCGGTGACGAAGTAACAGTTACTGTTCTTGGTGTTAAAGGAAATCAAGTTCGCATTGGTGTAAACGCACCGAAAGATGTATCAGTACATCGTGAAGAAATCTACATGCGAATTCAAGCAGAGAAATCTAACCCAAATCCGGGCAACGTTTAATCAGCGACAGATATTTTAAGAGCCACTCACTGAGTGGCTCTTTTATTTAGTTCGGCTGTCATTTCATCATTTAGCGCTTGTTTAGAAATATATTGCATACCGCGCTGTGCCTTTAAAATATAACCTCGCTCAGTTTCAATAATCTCACTAATCTGTTGCCAGCTTAATTGGTAGCTTTTATGCGGGTTTTCGGCTTTCACCCCATTATCATCAAATACGATAGTCACTTCGCTGCCTGATGCACGGCTCATCATTTGTCTTGCGACCCACCATGGGCGCTTGTAATAAAACGATAAGCACTCAACGACGGCAAGCATAATCATAAAGCTACCAAGGTAATGATTCTCTAATTGATAAAACGCCAATAAGCCTAAGGTTATTAACAATATCAACAGCGGGTATTTAGGCTTGGCTTGAGATGAATAAGGCAAAGACTCATCAAAGCATTCGTAATAATACGGTTTATCTAGTGTGTAAGTTGTACTTAATGTCATTTGGGGACTCAATTAATCGACTGGCAGCAGTTTAACATTGATAGAAAAAAACTGCCGCAGTTGGTTTTCATTTAGTTGTCATTATGAGAGCTTAAGGTATCTGTATTTTTTAGGTGTAAGTTGTATGTTTGTTAGCTCAATGTCATTAGCACTTGCAATGACCACAAATACTTTTTTAGTTATGGGCGATATGCCATACACCCCGATTGATGAAATTAATCTCGCCAAAGATGGAAAAATTACTAAAGCAATCGCAGCAACACCCCATGGCTTTTTAATGCACCTTGGTGATATGAAATCGGGAGCACTTGCTTGCACGAACAAGCTTTTGCAAACAAATAAAGCGTTATTGACGTCGTTGACCAAACAGCCTTTTATTTATACCCCCGGTGATAATGAATGGACCGATTGTGACCGAGAGAAGCTATCGGTGCGTTTTGATGAGCTTGAGCGCCTAAGCTTTGTTAAAGGCCTAATGTTCGACGATGCTTATACACAAAAAGCACAGCAACTACAGGGTTATGCCACACAAGCTGAAATGCTAGAGAATGCCCGTTGGCAGTTTGATGGTATTGAGTTTCGTACTTTGCATATACCGGGCACTTTTAATGGCCGCTCGCAAATTTTAAAAAGTGACAAAAACGCAGCACTTGATGCCGCTGACAAACGTGATAAGTACAACTTAATTTGGTTAAAACAAGCACTTGTTCAACAAGATGCTAAGGCCTATGTGTTTGGCTTTCAGGCTGATATTTACCACCCAAGCAGTAAACCCGCCTGTAGTGAATCGCAGCGCTCTAAATGTGATGCATTTAAACTATACCGAGATGCCATCAGCGACTTTGCAAAGCACACTAAGAAGCCTGTGCTTGTAATGCATGGCGATACCGGCCCATATTGCCAGCAGCAGTTAGCGAGTAACTTAACGCGTTTAAATGTCCCCGGAGATTTTGCTGTAAGCGATGTCGCAAAAGTAAGTTTTATCGACGGCCAATGGCATATAGCAAGTATAACGACAAACGAGCCCCTCACTAAGGTATGTGAGTAATAACGTTGGGTAGAACGGAGACGCACTCAGAGCCGTCAGCTATCAGATTAAAACCCAACAAGTTAGCGAATTTCTAGAGGAAAGAGTAAAGTTATCGAGTTTGAGGCTCACGTAGGCGTGAAATTTATTTCGCGCGGTGGTTTATAAAGTCATCAGACTTTAAACCCAAGTTAAGACTTGTAGGAGGCGTTTTAACGCCGAAAAAACTCACGCTATAGCCAAAAGTTCACGGTTAAAACCATTCCTACGATTATCTCAGATCTCATGCATCATTTAAAAAACAAAAAAGCGGCACTTGGCCGCTTTTCTTAAGTAAGGTGTGCTATTAGCAGTTAGTTTCTTCTGCGTTAACACCTTCTTTTACTTCTTCACATGCATCTTCAACTGCATTTTGTGTATCAGTAATTGCTTCGTCAATACGCTCACCTGCGTCTTCAGCAGAGTTGTCTTCACAACCCATGATGAAAAGACCTGAAAATAGGGCGATAGTTGCGGCTTTTAAAGTTGAATTTTTCATAATGAAATTCCTTGTAAATTTAAAAATAAAGTAAGTGGTTATCTGCTTTTAACTACTTAGGGACGTTGCCTCTAAGTGCTCCTGATACCAGCGAAATAACAAGTAATACTAAAAATATAAAAAAGATAATCTTAGCGATGCCTGCAGCGGCTCCTGCGATACCGCCAAAACCTAACACTGCTGCGATTAACGCGATAACTAGAAAAGTAATTGTCCAGCGTAACATAGTGGTCTCCTTGGCTATTTAAATTTTCTTAAGTTCGATGTAACTGAAGCGAGTTTTATGCCAGAACTTTTATTTTATATATTTCAATGGGTTGTGTGTTTTTGTTGTTCTTTAGATAGCTCATCATTTGGTAACTTTTACGAGTAAGCATGTAACTTATTCATAGTGATATTTTTTCATATTGAGATGCATGAGAAAAAGAGATAATGCACCAATAAATGGTAAGACCAATTTAACTTTATTTGGGTTGGCTACCTCTAACACCTTGTTGTGTGTGGTTTTTAGCCATTTTGTTGCTATTAATTAATAGTTCAGCATATAACGACTGGCTATATTGATTATTTATATCATCTATAGCGGGGCTTTAAATGCATAAATAGTGGGGTGTTAATTATATGTACGTCATGTTATTTTAAATTTAATTGGTTTTACCAATTTACAATGGTGCTATACAAATGAATTTTGTTTGTTATTATTGGTGCATAATTATTTAACAAAAATAACTTTTTATTTTAAGTAAGCGAGGGGAGTCGTATGGATATAGGTGGATTACTCACCACTGCGGCCAGTTTGATGGTGACAGGCATGGTAGGCGTGTTTGTTTTTCTGACTATTTTGATTTCAGCAGTCACTTTAATGTCAAAGGTAGTGGGTCGATTTGATGATCCTGCAATTGCAGAACCTACGCGTACAGCAAAAATTCAACCTCAACAGGGTGTGCCACAGGCACATATTGCAGCAATCAGCGCTGCAATTGCTCAATTTCGAAATAAACAAAAATAACGGGGCAGCTTAAACATGGCTAAATTAAAACTAACCGAATTAGTATTGCGTGACGCACACCAGTCTCTTTTGGCAACGCGTATGCGCTTAGACGACATGCTACCCATGGCAGAAAAACTCGATAATGCGGGTTATTGGTCAATTGAATCATGGGGTGGTGCGACGTTTGACTCGTGTATCCGTTATTTAGGTGAAGATCCTTGGCAACGTATTCGCGAGCTAAAAGCGGCAATGCCAAACACTAAGCAACAAATGCTACTACGCGGACAGAATCTCCTAGGTTACCGTCATTATGCTGATGATGTAGTCGAAAAGTTTGTTGAGCGTGCCCACAAAAACGGTGTTGATGTTTTCCGTATTTTCGATGCGATGAACGATGTGCGTAACCTTGAAACTGCCATTAAAGCTGCTGTTAAAGTAGGTGCTCATGCCCAAGGTACTATTTCGTACACAGTAAGCCCAGTCCACACGCTTGATATGTGGCTTGAGCTTGCAAAACAACTAGAAGATCTTGGTTGTCATTCAATTTGTATCAAAGATATGGCAGGTTTATTAAAGCCTTATGATTGTGAACAGTTGATCAAAGGTTTAAAAGAAACTGTGTCTATTCCTATTGCGATGCAATGCCACGCAACCACAGGTTTAAGCACTGCAACTTATCAAAAAGCGATCGATGCAGGTATCGATATGCTTGATACGGCTATTTCGTCAATGAGTATGACCTATGGTCATAGCGCCACAGAAACCATCGTTTCAATTGTAGAAGGCACTGAGCGAGATACAGGCCTTGATTTAAACCAATTAGAAGAAATTGCTGCTTACTTCCGTGACGTACGCAAGAAATATGCTGCATTTGAAGGCAGCCTTAAAGGCGTTGATGGACGTATCTTATTAGCGCAAGTGCCGGGCGGCATGTTAACTAATATGGAAAATCAGCTTAAAGAGCAAGGTGCTGCTGATAAACTTGATCAAGTATTACTTGAGATCCCGCGTGTTCGCGAAGACTTAGGTTACATTCCACTCGTTACACCAACCTCGCAAATTGTTGGTACTCAAGCGGTACTTAATGTGTTGACTGGCGAGCGATATAAAACCATCACGAAAGAAACTGCGGGTGTGCTTAAAGGCGAGTATGGTGCAACACCAGCGCCAATGAATAAAGAGCTGCAAGAACGTGTACTAGATGGCGCTGAAGCAATCACTTGCCGTCCTGCTGATAAGCTTGAGCCTGAACTTGAGAAGCTTGAAGCAGAGTTATTAAGTGAAGCTAAAGAGCAAGGTTTAGAGCTTGCTGATGACGTGATTGATGATGTGCTTACTTACGCATTATTCCCTCAAATTGGCCTTAAGTTTATTAAAAACCGTAACAACCCTGATGCGTTTGAAGCAATTCCAACGGGTGAAGTTGCTAAGTCAGAAAGCAAACCAGCCGCTTCAAGTCCTGCAAAAGCAGAGCAATACAGCGTTAAAGTTGACGGTAAAGTTTACGATGTCGTTGTAGCGCAAGGTGGTGAACTAAAAGAAGTAACTCTAAAAGACAGTGAGTTAATTCCTCAATCTGCCTCAGCGTCTGTTAGCGAAACCTTAAACGCGCCGTTAGCAGGCAATATTTTCAAAGTGAAAGTAAAAGCTGGCCAAACAGTAAATGAAGGTGATGTGGTTATCATAATGGAAGCAATGAAAATGGAAACAGAAGTTCGCGCCGCACACTCAGGTACAATAGCTGAAGTATTAGTAGCAGAGGGCGACTCTGTTGCCACTGGCGATGCGCTAATCGCGCTAGCATAGGAGACAGAGGATGGATGGTGTTTTAAACCTCTGGCATGCGACAGGTATTGCTAACTTTACCTTTCCTGCATTAATAATGATTGCGGTAGGTTGCGGGTTATTATATCTCGCAATCGCCCGTAAATTTGAGCCATTATTGTTATTACCTATCGGCTTTGGGGCTATTTTAACTAATATTCCTGTAGCCGGGTTATCTGAACCGGGTGGTTTGCTTTATTACGTGTATCACATAGGGATTGACTCTGGGGTGTTCCCACTTTTGATCTTTATGGGCGTGGGGGCGCTTACAGACTTTAGTGCCTTGATAGCAAATCCGCGTATGTTGCTGTTAGGCGCGGCTGCGCAGTTTGGTATTTTTGCTACTTTATTTGGTGCAATTCTACTTAACTTTATTCCTGGTTTTGAGTTTACACTTCAAGATGCATCGGCCATTGCCATTATTGGTGGAGCAGATGGTCCAACAGCTATTTTCTTAGCATCTAAGCTGGCACCTGATTTACTTGGTGCAATAGCAGTAGCGGCTTATTCATATATGGCACTTGTGCCAATTATTCAGCCGCCAATTATGCGTGCATTAACAACGCAAGAAGAACGTGAAATTCAAATGCCGCAACTTCGTACAGTATCGAAGAAAGAGAAAATTGTTTTTCCGTTAATGGTGCTTAGTTTAACCATCTTGTTTTTACCAGCAGCAACGCCGCTTGTGGGCATGTTCTGCCTAGGTAACTTGATGCGTGAATCGGGCGTGGTTGATCGTTTAAGCAATAGTGCACAAAACGAAATCATCAACATTACCACCATTTTCTTAGGCTTAGCGGTAGGCTCAAAGCTTGCGGCCGATAAGTTCTTAACCGTAGAAACAATCGGTATTTTGGTGTTAGGTGCATTGGCCTTTGCAATTGGTACAGCGTCAGGGGTGTTTATGGCAAAAGGTCTGAATAAGATCTCTAAATCGCCAATCAACCCATTAGTAGGCGCAGCAGGTGTGTCAGCGGTACCAATGGCAGCACGGGTGGTTAATAAGGTCGGCCTTGAGAGCAACCCGCATAACTTCTTGTTAATGCATGCCATGGGACCAAACGTAGCAGGGGTATTAGGAAGTGCCGTTGCAGCAGGTATTCTGTTAGCGATTGTTGGCTAAGTCGATTTACTTCCAACCGACTGGCGCAGTTATTTTACTGCGCTTTTTTTTGCCTATAGACTAGGGTCACCCTAAAGAAATTGTAGTTAAATGATAGTTGTGTAAGGAAGCCGCCATGAATGTTTTTATTATCTTATTATGCCTTTTTGTTGCCTTGGTTATTCTGATACCGCTACTTGAAAAGTATCAGTCTAGAATGGGGCTTGATGGCGCGACAAAGTATGCAAAGTACATTTGGCCACTGGTGATGATTTCGCTGATTATTCAACTTATCTATGTTCTTTTAAGGTAATAGTTGTATTAAACCGCAGTGCCATCAGTACTCATTTTAGTAAAGTCTATAATAGTTTTAGCCGGGTTTATTTGGCACAAAAAAGCCACTTCAATTGAAGCGGCTTTCATATGTTTACTTAACTACTTATTTAACGCCAATTGTAACTCACGGTTACGTTGTAATTGCGCTAAGAAGTTATCAGCAATCGGTTTAAACTTAGCTAACTCATCGCGCGGTAAAGGCTCTGATTTAGGTAGTTTGACCGTTTTCGGATTACGGTGTACACCGTTTACTAAGAATTCATAGTGTAAGTGTGGGCCCGTTACACGACCTGTCGCACCAACCGTACCAATCTTTTGGCCTTGCTTCACTTTCTGACCAGTTCTAACCATCTTTTTGTCTAAGTGTAAGTACTTAGTTACATATTGTGTGCCATGGCTAATAAATACATAGTTACCATTGTATTTACTGTAGCCTGCTCTAATCACTTTACCATTACCTGATGACACAACAGGTGTACCTGTACGCGCTGCGTAATCGATACCGTTATGTGGTTTTACCGTTTTGGTCACTGGGTGTAAACGACGTGGGTTAAAGCTCGAACTAATATACTTAAAGTTAACTGGCGCACGTAAGAAAGCTTTTTTCATGCTGCGGCCTTCAGGCGTATAGAAGTTACCATCGGTATGGCGAATAGCAGTGTAACGCTCGCCTTGGTTAATAAACTCTGCGGCAATAATTTTACCGTCGCCAATGTATTCACCATCAACATAGTGAGCTTCGTAAATAAGACCAAATTGGTCACCTTTACGAATGTCATTAGCAAAGTCGACATCCCAACCAAAGATGTCAGCAAAATTCATAATTTGACGCTCGCTTAAGCCAGCGGCAATGCCTGATGTCCAAAAGCTATTAGAGATCTCGCCGCCTGCAGATTTACTTAGCGTTTCGATTTCTTTGCTATCGATAGAAGTGTCGTAGTTACCTTCGTCATTTAATGTAACGTATAAGGTATCTGTTTTTGAGATCACATAACGAAGCTGCGCTAAAGAGCCATCTTCAGCGGTTGCAAAGCTTAAGATTTCGCCTGGGTGAATTTTTGTTAACTTACGAGTTTCAGCGTTGGTATTAACTAGTTTGTGTAATGTTTGCGCTGAGAAACCCGCACGTTTAAAGATAAGTGCTAAATTATCGCCATTACGTACTTCATGGTCGATAAGCTCGTATTCTGGAAGTTTTGCTGCTGCTTGCTCCGAATTAAGCTCAGTTAGTTTTTCGTTATCATCAACTTTAACTTGTAATTCGTAGCGTTTGCCAATTTCAAGTGCGTTTGCACTGTTGTCCTTTGATGCGGTGGCTTTTTCAGAAGGCAATAACGCCAAGCCGACAATAGCAGAAACCAAACCGAGAATAAGCAGTTTGTGTTTTTTGGGAAGTTTGTGCACTACGTGAACCATATCGTGCCTTTTCTGCTGTCAAGAAATTTAAATACTAATATCGCAGGATATACCTAAAATAGAGCAAATACCAGTGTTTTGTAGATTTAAACTGGCGCTATTTTACGCTAGAATTGGCCTGCGCGTTAAACTTTTTTGTTTAAAATTGCAGCAGATGTCTATGGTTAAACTAAATCTACATTAGTTAACTAAAGTCCCTTCATTAAATTGCAATAACGCGGTATAAAGAACAATCATGCGCGCTGCCTTCAGGGCTGTTTCTTAAACTATTTAAGTTAGGCTTTTTTCTAGTGTCGCTTTTTGGTGCTAACTAGCTAAATTTTAAAGTTTTTAGCTCTATATTTATAACCCTGACAGGCCACCACGCCCCGGTAGCTGAATTTTTGGAGTAATACACAGTGGATTTACAAACCGCTCTAGCTGAGATAAAACGCGGTGCAGAAGAGATATTAATTGAAGACGAATTAGTCGAAAAGCTAAAGTCTGGTAAGAAACTTAAGATCAAAGCGGGTTTCGATCCAACTGCGCCTGATCTGCATTTAGGTCACACAGTTCTTATCAACAAAATGAAAACCTTCCAAGACCTAGGTCATGAAGTGATTTTCTTGATCGGTGACTTCACCGGTATGATTGGTGATCCGACGGGTAAAAACGTAACGCGTAAACCGTTAACGCGTGAAGATGTATTAGCTAATGCTGAAACCTATAAAGAGCAAGTATTTAAGATTCTTGATCCTGCTAAAACTACAGTTGCATTCAACTCTACTTGGATGGAGAACTTAGGTGCAGCAGGTATGATTAAACTGGCTGCGCGTCAAACAGTAGCACGTATGCTAGAACGTGATGACTTTAAAAAGCGTTATGCCAGCGGTCAATCAATTGCTATCCACGAATTTTTATATCCACTGGTACAGGGTTGGGACTCAGTTGCATTAGAAGCTGATGTTGAGCTTGGCGGTACAGACCAACGCTTTAACCTATTAATGGGTCGTGAATTACAAAAAGACGAAGGTCAAAAGCCACAAACAGTACTTATGATGCCACTGCTTGAAGGTACTGATGGCGTTCAGAAAATGTCTAAGTCATTAGGTAATTACATTGGTATTACTGATGAGCCTAACGACATGTTTGGTAAAGTGATGTCTATTAGTGATGAGCTAATGTGGCGTTACTATGACTTATTAAGTGCATTATCTATCGAAGAGATTGCAGCGCTTAAACAACGTGTTGCAGATGGTGCAAACCCGCGCGACATTAAGATTGAGCTTGCCAAAGAAATGATTGCACGTTTCCACAGCGAAGAAGCAGCCGAAGGTGCTCATCAAGATTTCATCAAGCGTTTCCAAAAGAATGCATTACCAGATGAGATCCCTGAAGTAACAGTAACAATTGCTGAAGACACTGTGTTTATCACTAATCTATTAAAAGAAGCGAACCTTGTAGCTAGTACGTCAGAAGCAATGCGTATGATTAAACAAGGCGCTGTAAAGATTAATGGTGAAGAAAAAGTAACGGATACTAAGCTTGAAGTTGCTAAAGGCACTACACAGATTTACCAAGTAGGTAAACGTAAGTTTGCTAAAATCACCTTAGCTTAAATAAGCTAACAGAATAAAAACCAGCTGCGGCTGGTTTTTTTGTGCCTTTTTTTAGTTAATAAACAGCGTAGCCACTTCAATGGCGATGATAAGTAGTAACCAAAATGCTTTCGCTTGATTTAAGCGATTCACTAAAGCGGGAATATCATCGGCATCTGGTAGGCGATCGGTACCAACACGCATTTTATTAAAGCGCTCACCTTGGTAAAGGGCAGGGCCGCCTAATTGCACTTGTAGAGCAGCCGATGTAACACTTAACAGCCAACCCGTATTGGTTTGATAAAAATGTCTGCCATAGTGCTTAATGTAATGAATACATTGTTTGCTGGCATTGGTTGCTGCAATGGTTAATGCAACTAATCGAGTGGGTAACCACTCCAATACAAATAGTAACTTAGCAATGGTAGCCAAAAACGGGTTGTTTGGTTTTTGGTTTTTTCGCCATGCTTGATGAATTAATGTCAGTAAGCGATAAACTAAAGCAAGGATAGCGCCGCCAAGTAGATAAAAGAAGATAACGGCAAAATAATGCCGCGCACTTTGTAACACCAGTGACTCCATGGTTGCTTTACAAATTCCAGAAGCCGATAAACGTGATACATCACGGGCAACAAGGCTCGAGAGTAGCTCTCTAGCAGTCGCTTTTTGGTTGAGCTTGAGCAATCTGGCAATACGTAATGATTTCTTCTCTTGCGCGCGGCTACTGAGTAACAAATATAAAATTAAGCCACTTAATAACTCAGGGTAAAAAGCAAACTCTAAAAACAGCACAACTAATGTCACTATCACTAAAATGGTGAGTGTAAAAGCCAAAGTTGAGGCTAAATATTGATAGCTTTTAGGATTCGTTGGGTTGTATAAACGATCGCTGAGGGCAGAGAAAATAACGCTTAAAAAGGTATTAGGATGATACCAACTAACCAAAGGAAAGAAGCGCTCAGCTAAGAGCGCTACAAAAAATACAATAATGTCCAAATGGTTTTGAACAATATTTGCAATCACCTTATAAACTCACCGATGTTAGCTTCTCTAAAAGAGCAACAACCATTTTAGATGAGTTGATAGATGCAGTTTCGATATACTCTTCAAATGATTGCGGCGATTCTTTGCCAGCAATGTCAGACATTGAACGAATAACAACAAATGGTGTTTCTAGCACGTGACAAGCTTGTGCAATTGCTGCACCTTCCATTTCTACTGCAAGCATAGTTGGAAATTCTGCGCGTGTTTTTTCAATTCTTACCGGGTCACACATGAATGAATCACCAGTACAAATTAGGCCAATCATGGTTTTAACATCGCTGATTTGGCTTACGCTTTGCTCTGCCGCTTCAATCAATTTAGGGTGCGCAGCAAAGCCCGCTGGCATTTGTGGTACTTGGCCGATTTCGTAACCGAATGCAGTCACGTCTACATCGTGGTGACGAACTTCTGAAGAAATAACGACATCACCTACATTTAGCGATGGCTCAAAACCACCTGCAGAACCTGTGTTGATCACACAATCTGGGCTGAAGTTGTCTATTAGTAGTGTCGTTGCTACTGCAGAAGCTACTTTACCAATACCAGATTGAACTAAAGTAACAGTGTTACCCGCTAATTCACCGGTGTAAAAGGTAAAACCAGCTTTAGTCATGATGCTTGGGTTTACCATTGCTTCGCGTAAGATTTTTACTTCTGGCTCCATCGCGCCAATAATACCAACGTGCATAATATTTGATTCCTTAGATTGAATAGGATGATTATACCTAAAAATGTCTAAAACAAACAAAAAAGCAGACCTTAAAGTCTGCTTTTGCCAATATTATGACGGACTATATTTCTGCAAGCGCCGTTGAGTGTGCTTTTGCTTGTGATGGTGATAGTACTGCTGGTTTAGTTACTCGATTGCGTGCAGGTCTTGCCGGTGCTGCTGCAGGTTTACCAAGTTTAAACATGATAGCGTCTCGCACTTCTCTTGGTTGATAGCCTGATTTTACTTTCATACGAATATGCGGAATGCCTGCCGCTTCTAACGCGCCACTGACAAACCAGTCACGTTGTGCTTTATGGCCGTCGCGGTTGGTGTTATTTACTAAATCAACAGCGGCAACAATGCTAAGTTTGTCCTTGTCGATAAGCACGTAATCTAACTGTTTGTTTTTGGCTTTAGCCATTGCAGCACGTTTAGCTTTGACAGATAAGCCTTGCTTACAGTCGATTAAATCAATTAGTTTAACACGGCTGACGATTTTGTACTGGTCACCTACAGCACGTTCTAGCAGGTGTAAAAAAGCACTCTCAACTTGCGTAAAAACAGTTTGCTTACGAGTGAAAGGGTAAGGGTTTCCGCCTTCATCGGTAAACTTTGACGCAACAACAGAGGCTACGACGACTAATACTAAAATTGATAATAAAGCGAATTCCATACGGTAACTCCACAACAACAAATTGACACTGAAAACTAATAGCAATTAGCGTGCCTAACTGTATGGAGCTACCCGAAATTTTTAAGCCGTGTATCCGCCAGCAACCCCTTTAACTGCGATTGCTACCGCGTCATGGGCATGAAGTGATTCGTAGTGGTTTATTTGTAGCCAGTAATCTGCGTAGTTATGCTGTTCAAGTAAGCCTTTAATTTTACGTGCAGCATCTTCGCAGAACATGAGGTTTTGACCATTTAAGCGGGCAAACTCTTGCTCATCTTCACGTTTAACCGCCGCTTGTACTGGCGTTTTTAGCTCAGCTTCTAAAGCATCAATTAAGCCAACCACATCAAAGCTGTCAATTTGGCTGTCGAGTTTTACTTTCACGTTGGCGATTGAACGCTGTGAGTGTGGTGTAGCTACAATCCCGTCAGTTGTGCCTAGCCATTCTAAAACAGTTTGCTTATCAACATTTTGCTCTGCAAACTTTTCGCTAAAGGCATTTTGAATTAATTGACGAGCAAGAGCCGCTGAACATGGGCATGTTGACGAGTAAGTGACATTAACCATTAACTCAAAGCTTACAATGCCTTGGTTGATCTTAGCGATCAGATGAATCGGGTAGTTTTTCCAACCTACTTTGCCACTTAATAAAGATTTTCGGCGCAGTGGTAGCTCAAACTTAAATTCGATTTGTGCTTGGTCACTTAAATCATCATGGCTGCTAATAAAGGCATCAAGTGCTTGCTTGAGAGTTTGTGGATTAACTTGCTGCTCGGTTGATAAGGTATCAAGGGCTAAAAATAGACGCGACATATGAATGCCTTTGGCGTCTTCTTTATGCAAGTTTACAAAAGCGCGTGCCTTGGCAATTACGTTTACAGGGGCAATATTGCGAGTTTCAAAAATGAAAGGAAGTTCAATTTCGCCCATGCCAACCCAGTCTAATTTACCTGTTTGTAAGGCGGGAGCCGTATCAGCAATATCTGGCATTGTGGTTTGCATGGTAATACTCATTCTTTGCAATTATTAAAGCGCGGTATTTTACATGAAAAAATATAAAAAAGCGGCGTTGATGAAAAAATTCTATGTTTATCGCACAATATGAATATTTCTAAAGGAATAGTGATAAAATTAACTATGCTGTTTTTTTTCGATTATGTGCCTAAGCTTTAATATATGATTGATTCTTCTTTGAGTCCCTGGGCTCGCACACTCTCAAGCTTTATTTCTAAGTACGGTGAGTTTAAAACTGCCGCTGCCTGTTATGCCTTATTACTGGTCATGTCGCTGATTTTATCGTGCATGTTTTATTATGTAGCAGTCGGTACGGTAACTTTAGTTGATGTTTTAGCTGTGTTGTTTTTTACCGCAGTAGTATCGCCGATATTAATAACAGTGCTGCTCAATTCTATTCGCCAGTTAGAAGCATCTTATAGTTATCTAGATAGCGCAACCAAACAAGAAAAACTGCTCAATCAAACGCTAAAAGACAATATCAGTCGCTTAAACGAAGAGATTGATGAACGTAAAATGGCGTTTCATGCTAAGCACAGAGCAATAGAAGAACTAAGACGCGAAATTGCTGAGCGTAAGAAAACTCAACAAGAACTAGCTCAACAAGGCATGTTATTACGCTCTATTGTCGACTCATCTCCCGATTTGTTTTATTACCGCGACAACAATGGTGTGTTTGCTGGCTGTAATAAAATGTTCGAACAAGTGATTGGTAAAAGCAGCGATGAGTTAATCGGCAAGAGTGTCGAAGAAATCTATCCAAGTGATTATTTACCAGAAGTACTTCGCACTGACAAAAAAGTATCTCAAACTCACCAGGCTCTTACACTTGACGTTGAATACCCTGTTAATGGTGAAAAGCGTTGGTTTGAGATGCGTAAGTTACCCTTTATTAATGAAAAAGGTGAGTACATTGGTTTACTTGCCTTTGGCCGTGATATCACCAGCCGTAAAGAGGCGGCTCAGGCCCTTGAAGCGGCTTACAAAGATAAAGGTAAATTCATTGCGACTCTAAGTCATGAACTAAGAACACCGCTTAACGGTATAGTGGGTTTAACCCGCATGTTGCTAGATACAGAACTTGATAAACAACAACGTAGTTGGTGTAACACGGTATTTTCAAGTGCCGAAACCCTTGGCAATATATTTAACGATATTATCGACTTGGATAAAATTGATCGTGAGCAGCTTGATATTGTTGCTGACTCAGTCAATGTGGCCGACTTTATAAATGATGTGGTGAACTTTGCAGGCTTAATTGCTGAGCAAAAGGGGCTTGAGTTCAATATTAAACGCAAAGGTACGTTAGACGTTTATGCGTCACTTGATCCGACTCGTTTACGTCAAGTTGTTTGGAATCTTATCAATAATGCGGTTAAGTTCACCCAACAGGGTCATGTTGAGCTTGAATGTCGCCGTGAGAATCGCGCTGATGGGCCTTGGTTAGTGATGCGTGTAAGCGACACCGGTCAAGGCATTCCTCAAGAGCAGCTGCACCGTATTTTTGACATGTACTATAAGGCACCAGATATCAAAGGCACCAATGCAATTGGTTCAGGGATTGGTCTTGCAGTAACTAAAGCACTTGTTACTGCGATGAAAGGTGAAATCAATGTCAGCAGTACTGAAGGTGAGGGCAGTGTTTTTGTTGTCGAAATTCCCCTTAAGCTTTGTATTGCGCCAGCTGAGCAAAGTTATGCGGTACGCAGCTTAAATATTCTTTTAGTTGAAGATGTGCCGCTAAATGCTGAGATTGCTACCAACTTACTTGAGCAGCGTGGCCACGAAGTTATTTGGGCTGAAACTGGTGAAGATGCGCTGTCGTTTGTCTACACAGAAGATGACTTAGACCTCGTTTTACTTGATATGCAATTACCAGACATCAATGGTGATGAAGTTGCTCGTCAAATTCGTGATGATGAGCACTTTGATAAGCTGCCAATCGTTGCCTTGACTGCCAACGTGCGTAGTGCCGAAGAAGAACTTGCGGGTATTAATATTCAAGGTGCACTCGCTAAGCCTATCAACACCACTAAACTCGATAAAATGCTCGGCGAGCTATTTGATATAAAACAGCAACAAAATTGTCAGCCTGAGCCAATTAAAGCCGTGACGGAAAAAGACTTATCGTGTATACGTGTTGAGCTTCTCGATATAGAAACCATCGAAGACTTTGTAGGCTCAATGGGGCTGGTTATTTTTAATCGTAGCTGTGAGTTATTTAATAAGTTAAACCCTCAGTATCAAACTGAGCTAGCAGATGCGTTAGCTGAAGATGATAGAGAAGAATACAAATCGGTGGCGCATAAATTGAAAGGTGCAGCTGGCTCTGTAGGCTTAAACGATGTGCAGTTACATGCTAAGAAGATGGAACACGGCGCGCTTGAAGAAAGTAGTGAAGAGTTACAACAGTGGCTTGATGAACTTGCAGTTAAAATAAATGAAGGGCGTGACGCCCTCCAATTATTCTTACAGCAGTTAGAAGATTAATTCTAATTAGCTGTCGATTTTACCTATGAAACGATAGCCTTCACCATGGATGGTGCTGATCAGCTCAGAGGTGCTGTTATCGCTTTCAAAGTGTTTTCTGATACGACGAATGGTTACGTCTACAGTGCGGTCATTTGCGCGAAGCTCACGGCCAGTCATGTGCTTAATTAATTGCTCACGGCTGAAAATACGGCCCGGTGAATCGAGCATTAAACGAAGTGCGCGGTATTCACCTTTAGGTAAACGCTTAGCGTCGCCACTTGGAGATGTTAAACAACGGCTGTTTTCATCAAGTTCCCAACCGTTAAATGTAATAACACCATTTGTTTCGATATTCGCTTCTTCGCCACCTAATGCTGTGCGCGAAATAAGGTTACGAGCACGAATAGTTAATTCGCGAGGGTTGAATGGTTTTGTGATGTAATCATCAGCACCAATTTCAAGACCTAAAATGCGATCAACGTCGTTGTCACGACCTGTTAAGAAAATTAAACCAACATTACGTTTTTGACGTAATTCACGCGCTAAAATAAGCCCGTTTTTACCTGGTAGGTTGATATCCATAACTACAAGGTTCACATCATCATTATTTGTAAGCTTGTCATGCATATCATCGCCATCAATGGCTTCAATAACTTTGTAACCTTCGGCTTCAAATAAACTAACGAGGTTTAGTCGAGTTACGTCTTCATCCTCTACGATCAGAATGACTGGCGTTTGCATTGTATATTAACCTTTTCGGAAATTTTATTTACAAAAATTCGGTATTATCAAGCAAAACCGAATACTAGAGATTATAGGATTAGATCCAATTGTTAACAAGTAAAATCAATTTGGATAAAACTTAGCCATAGCTAACAATCGAGATTGCACTTTAAAGTTATGCTGCAATACGTGCTGCTTATTGATATACAGTCGGATTTTATTTCCTTCTTGAACCAGAGAGGCTATTCCGCCTTTCTCTAAAAAGCGAATACTTTCACCTATAGTTAAAGTATTTAATGAAATTGTATCGGTCCAAAGTGGAAGTATATCATTTTCTAATGTTTCATCAATGTATGTGATATCACAAATCTGAGAAAGTTCAGAAATTTGCTGAGTTTTTTTCACTAAAATAACTTTGATAGGTTTTTTGTTAATTTGCAGTTCACTTTTGTCCTTTAGGAACGACCCAGGCCCTGTTTCTACATTATAAAAACAGAAAGAAATAGGTGGAGGATCCATGCTTTCAGTAAACTTAGTGAACTTAGCAATTTGATATAAAAACGCCGATTTTACTTGTTCTGGTGATTTTGCAAAACTCGGGGTGGCGTAAATAACAAAAGCAAAAAGGCAACATATGATTTTCATCATGCATTACCTTCAGATAAGGGCAGAGTAATAATAAAATGAGCACCCTCGGTATTTAACTCATCGTGAATTATTGTACCGCCTAAGGCTTGGGTTACCAGGTTATAAACTAAATGCATACCTAGTCCACTTCCACCTTCGCCTCGTTTGGTTGTCACAAATGGGTCGAAAATACGTTTTCGAATCGTCTTTTCAACACCAACGCCATTATCGAAATAGTGAATAATAAAGCTGCTTTCATTGCGCTCAACGTTAAAGGTGATCTCGTTATCAAGCTCGTCGCTAAAACCATGGATCACAGAGTTACTCAATAACTGCTGTAACACCTGCTGTAATGGTCCCGATTTAGTCTCAATACTAAAGTCATTATTGCAGTTAATCGTGATTTTAGGATTGCGATATTGTATTTCTGAGCGCATCGACATAATCACATCATTTAATAAATTATATAAGTTTACGTTAGTGGTTATTTCGACATCTTGATTAACTGCCACTTTCTTAAAGCTTGAGACTAGCTCTGCGGCTCGGTTTAAGTTGCGATAGATAAGATCTAGATTTTCAATGCCATCAGTTATAAAGCGTTTTAAATGTGCTGAGGTGAGTGTTTTTTGCTCAAACTGCGCGTTGATTTCTGCCAGCTTGTCACGCAGCAAAGTTGAACCCGTAATACCTAAGCCGATAGGTGTATTTACCTCATGGGCTACACCTGCAACCATTTGCCCTAAAGAGGCCATTTTTTCATTTTCTACTATTTGATTTTGGTATTGATGCATACGCTCAAGTGTATTGAGTAGTTCTTGGTTAGCCTCACGCAAGGCAATAGTACGTTGATTTACTTTCTCTTCAAGGCTTTGGTTAAGCTGTTTTATTTCTTGTTTGTCTTTTTCGTGGCGCTCGATTTGCTTTTGGGTTCGGGCAAGCATGATATTTAAGCTGCTAGAAAGCTGATTAATTTCATCGACATTAGTTTTTTGTGCGCGAGTGTCATAGTTATGGTTTTTTGACACATCTTGAAGCAAGTTACTCAGTTCATCAATTGGGTTCGCAATACGTTTTTGAATACGCAGAGCAACAAAATACACCAACACTAAAACAAATAGGGTTAGTAAAATATCAATAAAGATTTTACGGTTAATATACTGATTGAGCCTATCTAAGCCACCACGAACATAGGCATAGCCAATCACTTCTCCTTCATATTTGATTGGTTTTATTAATTCTATTACATCATCTTTAAACTTTGGCTCAGACAGCTCGCTGATACTGTTTACTTTGATAGGAACTGGCGGAGTTCTATTGGCGTTAAAGCTGCTGAAAAAAACAGGCTCATTCGATAATTCGTCAATTGCGTATATGTGAATGTTTTTAATGAGCGGCACTGTCTCGAAAGATTTTAGGCGCTCTGTTTCAGTTTCGTTATCATCAAATAACACTGTGACCTGGGCGTTATATGCAATAATTTCAGATAGAATAGTTATTTTATCGACAATTAAGGCTTTTTGTTCTTTTACATCTAGGTAGGTCGAAATAGAGATAGACAAAGACAAGCACAACGCAGTAACAAGCATAACCGCATTAGTTAATGCCTTACGAATACTCGTTTGTGCCGATAAAATTGACATGCGCTATAGAAAGCCTAAATTTTTATTTTATTAGTAAGAGTTTAGTCTAGCAAAGACATTTAAAAGTAACTAAATATTTTAAAAAATATTTTTGCTACGAATAAGCTATTTACTCAACTTTTATTTAGCTGAGTAAACTGCAAATTTTGTATTTTTGAAATCGGTACTGTATTGGCCAAATTGCGCTTCTAAAATAGGTGGGTATTTTAAGAAGCTGTTTGCAACTATGGTCAGTTTACCTTGCTTACTCAAGTGTTGCTTTGCAGAGCTAAGAAATGCCTCGGCAATGGTGTAATCAGTGGCAATACCGGTGTGGAAAGGAGGGTTACTGATGATTAAGTCGAATTTACCATTAATATCAGATAAGCCATCACTTAATACCGCTTGGCCTTTAAGGTTATTTAATGCAAGTGTTTGCTCTGTGGCGTAAGTAGCAAGAGCACTTACATCGCTACATACAAACTCAAGCTCAGGCTGCTTTTTTCCTAAATAAGTAGCAATAATGCCTGCGCCACATGCAAAGTCGAGCACTTTACCCTTGCTAATACTTGGCGCATTATTTAGAAGTACCGCGGTACCTACATCAAGCGCACCGTGGTTAAATACGCCCGGCACACTAATCGCCGTAAATTCAATATCGCCGGCTTTCACTTGAAATTGCTTATGATAACGACCGATAGCAAAGTTATCGTTTAGCGTAAGCTCAGAGAATAAATACAAAATACAGTGCTTGGCACTATCGATTTTGTTACTAAAACCACAGTGATCTTTTAGTTGTTTCTCTGCTGATTTAACACCGCTTTTATTTTCACCTACCACAAATAGTTGCGCGTCTTGATGACAAACAGCACGAATGTTATCGAGGCACATTTGTGCTTCGGGCTTAGCTTTTGGGTAATAATAGATAACTAAATCGTAGTTATTATCTGGAATAGTGTGGCTAACCACAGCATGTACACGGGCAATTTTGCTAGCATACATGGCATTTGCGTGGTTATAACTGAACGCAGTAATTTTTGCGTCAGGGTTTAGCGTTTTAAGTTCGCGTAAGAAGCCATCTTGCTCAAAGTTAACCACTAAAATCGATTGTCCAACAAGTTCGTCTTCATTTCGAAGCAATAATAAACTTGGGTTGGTTAACTTACTCATGCTGCTTTACCTTTTGTTACTTAGTACGCTCAAACATTAGATCCCATACGCCGTGACCTAAACGGTGACCGCGCTGCTCAAATTTTGTCAGTGGACGTGAATCTGGGCGAGGAACGTAATCGTTAGTTTCTGATTGGTTTTTGTAACCTTCAGCAACTTGCATTACTTCAAGCATATGCTCAGCATAATTTTCCCAGTCAGTCGCCATATGGAAAACACCGCCAATTTTTAATTTGCTACGTAACTTTTGCGCAAACTCTGGTTGTACGATACGACGCTTATGGTGACGTTTTTTATGCCATGGATCAGGGAAGAATAATTGCAGCTTAGATAAGCTTTCATCGGCAATACAATCAGCTAGAACTTCAACTGCATCGTGTTCGAATACGCGTAAGTTTGTTACACCTGCTTCGTCGGCATCCATTAAACAGGCACCTACACCTGGGCGGTGAACTTCAATACCGATGAAGTTAAGCTCTGGTGCGTTTTTAGCCATTTCGACTAGCGATTTACCCATACCAAAACCGATTTCTAGTACCACATCGTTATCGTTACCAAACACTTCTTTTAGGTTTAGCATGCCATTTTTATGCTCAAGGCCCATCGTTGGCCAACACTTCTCGATGGCTGCCGCTTGGCCTTTTGTGAGGCGACCTTCGCGCTTTACGAAACTACGAATCGTGCGGATATATTTACCCTCTTGCTTTGCTTGCTCGAGGTTTGGGTTACTTGAGTCACTCATATATTTTGGCCTGATAAAAATACTGACGATAGAAAAAGGGTGCGTATTATCCCTGACCTGCGCCTTGAGTACAATAGTCTGGGCTTGTTTATCTTATGAGATTAATATTGCAGCCATATGCTAGCTATTTAGGCAAAGTAGGGGCTGTTCGACTTGCTTGGCCTAACCAACTACAATAGACTTGGCCGCAATGAGCTTCAGCAAGTAAAGATGTTATTTTGAATTTAAGCAATAAGGAGTCAACTTGGTTTGCAAACCAAGTGGTTGACTGGTACCACCTTCACGGCCGTAAAACTCTCCCTTGGCAGTTAAATAAAACCCCTTATAAGGTATGGATCTCTGAGGTCATGCTACAGCAGACTCAAGTGGTGACTGTTATTCCATACTTTGAAAAGTTTATGCAAAGCTTTCCTGACATTATTGCGCTTGCTAATGCCGATGAAGATCAGGTGTTACACCATTGGACTGGCCTTGGCTACTACGCCCGAGCGCGTAACTTACATAAAACTGCAAAAATAGTCCGTGATAACTACCAAGGTGAGTTTCCAACTACGCTTGAAGAAGTAATGGACTTGCCGGGTATTGGTCGTTCAACGGCAGGGGCTATCTTGTCTTTATCGCTTGGTCAACATCATCCAATTTTAGATGGCAATGTTAAACGAGTGCTAGCACGCTTTTTTATGGTTGAAGGCTGGTACGGAGTGAAAAAGGTCGAAAATCAACTTTGGTCATTATCATCGCAATTAACGCCTAAAGAGTCGGTTACTGAGTTTAATCAGGCAATGATGGATTTAGGTGCAAGCCTTTGTTCACGTAGTAAGTTTGACTGTGAGCCTTGTCCTTTGAATAGTAAATGCCTTGCTTTTAAAGAAGGTAAAGTAAAAGAGTTCCCGCATTCAAAGCCTAAAAAAGCTGTACCGAAAAAGTCATGCCATCAGCTCATTCTAGCCTGCGACAATAAAGTGCTTATGGAAAAGCGCCCAAGCTCAGGGATATGGGGTGGATTGTTTGGCTTTTTTGAGTTTAGCGAATTAACTGAGTTAGAAACATTTTTAGCCCAGCATGGTTTATCAAACAATACGCAAGCACTTGAAGCCTTTACCCATGTATTTTCGCATTTTGAGCTAACCATCAATCCACATGTTTTAACCTTGCCGAGCATTCCAGATCTCATTAATGAACGACAACTGGTTTGGTATCCGCTTGATGAGTCTGTTGAGGTTGGTCTTGCTGCACCAACGAAAAAGCTGGTTAAACAATTAAGCGCAATAGATTACAATAGCATCACGCAATAAGAGTAGAGAGCAATTATGGCACGTACAGTATTTTGTCAAAAGTTACAAAAAGAAGCTGAAGGCTTAGGCTTCCAACTATACCCAGGTGAGCTTGGTGAAAAGATTTTCAACAACATCAGTAAAGAAGCGTGGGGCCAATGGCAACACAAGCAAACAATGCTGATCAACGAAAAACACCTGAACATGATGGACCCAGAGCACCGTGCTTTTTTAGAAGAGCAAATGGTGGGTTTCTTATTTGAAGGTAAAGACGTAGAAATAGAAGGCTACCGTCCACCAGAAAAATAAGCGCATAATCAAAAGTAAAAAGGGCCGTAATGGCCCTTTTTGATCTGTATTATTCAGCTTCTTGTTCGGCTTTGTTAATTTGTTCTTTTAAGAACTGAGCCACCTTAGAGTATTCAATTTCGAAACTATCTCTAAGTGCAATTAATTCGTCGCTTGTAGGCTCGCCTTCTTTGCAGGTTTGTTCAAATCCAGCGGCAAGCTCAGCAACCTTCATTGCTCCTATGGTTTTCGAAATTGACTTTAGCTGATGGCAAGAAGTGATAATTTTATCTAAATCATATTCTATAACCCCAGCGTTTACCTCTTTACTGAGTTGATTACTCTGTTCTAAATACATCTTAAAGAAACGTAGCTTCTTCGCTTCATCATTGACATATTTACCTAGCACATCCATATCAATTGGTGTTGTAAGTTTTTTACTTTCCAATTTTGCAGCTTCTGGGTTTGCTTTATAAGCACATTTATGAAGTGTTCCTTCAAGCACATTTAGCTCAACAGGTTTTGTAATGTAATCGTTCATGCCTATGCTTAAACAACGCTCTTTTTCACCTTTAAGCGCATTAGCTGTTATAGCAATTACATAAGGCTGGGCGTTGATATCTTCAAGTTGCGATGCTTCATGGCGTATTTTTTCTACCATATCGTAACCAGACATTTTTGGCATGTGTAAATCAGTTAAAATAATAGAGTGCTTACCTTCACGCCATGCTTCTAAACCTTTCTCACCATTTTCAGCCATTTCAACACCATAGCCTAGTAGATGTAGCTGATCGGTCAGCACTTGCTGATTTAGCACGTTATCTTCAACAAGAAGTACTAACTTGTTTTCTTCACGAGCCTTATCAACACTTAGGTAGTCGTTAAATGATTTGGTAGAAGAAATTTGTTTAGGCTTATGTAACCCAGCTGCTACGAGAAGTGACATCATAAAGTTTGACTTACATAATGGTACTGCATTTAGATAAAAAATATTCTTATGATTTACGGCAGCTTCATCTAATCTACTTAATACGATAACTTGCTGATTATTATCTTCTAAAGTGTAAAGTAAGCGACGTAAGATATAGTTAATATCTTCCATGGTTTCGATCCCATCAAGGATCCAAATCAGCTCTTTTCGGTCCTGCTCAACTTCAATTTGCTCATTGTTTTGGGCGATAACTGGTGTTGCCCCCATAAATGATAAATAACGTGTCAGTAATTTTTTTCGACCGTCATGATTAGAGACCACAACAACTCTTTGATCTTTCATGACTTGTTTGTGAGCATAATCAACTTTACCTTGCGTACTAAAAGGTAATTCAACGACAAACTCACTGCCAATACCTAAGTCACTGGTTACAGAAATTGTACCCAACATTAGTTCGGTTAAGCTTTTACAAATCGATAAACCTAACCCTGTGCCACCGTATTCGCGGGTTATTGACCCTTCAGCTTGAATAAATGGATTAAATATTTCGCGAAGCTGCGCTTGCGTCATCCCTTTACCGTTATCTAATACACTAAAGCGTAATGTGTAGTGATCAGTGGTGTTTTGTGCAACCTCCACCGAAATTTTTACATGACCTTTTTGCTTGTCGTCTGTGCTAGTGAACTTAATTGCATTACTACATAGATTGTAAAGTACTTGGCGAACTCGTACCGTGTCGCCAATTAGGTTTGTTGGGATATCGGGCGCAATAGCGAGCTCTAGTTCAAGGTCACGCTTTTTGGCAACCGATGATAAAACACGGGCAACTTCTTCAATCGTGTCAGATACTGAAAAAGGAATGTTATCGATATTTAATTTACCCGCTTCGATTTTCGAGAAATCGAGAATGTCATCTAATATCCCTAATAACGAAAATGCAGAATCACGAATAATTGTACTTAGTCTATGTTGCGCCCCATCAAGCTCTGTTTGGCGAAGTAAATCAATTGTGCCAATAACACCGTTCATTGGGGTGCGAATCTCATGGCTCATGGTAGCCAAGAAAGTGGTTTTAGTTTCGTTTGCTTGTTCAGCTTTTAGAGTTGCTTGCTCAAGAGCGAGAGTACGATTTTGTACCTCTGTCTCTAGGCTGTTTTGTAATTTTTGCAAATCAGCTTGTGCTGCTTTGTTCTCGGTAATTGCTGATTCAACTTTTTTAAGTAATTGATTTACATGCTTTGCGACAGAGTCTAGGCCAAAGTCAAGGGTTTCAGTTACTTGCCCTTGGTAGTCCGCATTGTCAGTAATAGCTTTTAGCTCTTTATTTAACGATGAACTACTTTTACTAAAACGCTTATTGATAAAAATACTCAGGGCAAAAGATAATATAATTAAAGCTAGAAGCGTTAAGCCAGCAAGACCGATTGAAAGCACAGAAGATTGTGTAATAGGCTGCTCAATAGGGTGTTGTTTCACAATTAACTCGCCAACAGGCTGGTCATTAAATTCAAGAACAGTATGTATTAGTGTTTTTTCAGCTAGTTGTTGATTGACTTTAGTGGGTTGAATAAGCTCTTTGTTGTTTGCATAAACTAAAGAAACATCACCGTTAAACTCGTATCTATATAAATAGTAATCAAAGCCAGTATTAAGAAGTAAGCTTAAATCCAGTACTTCTTTTACTTTATCTTGCCCTGGCATTGTTAAAGCACTAACAAGGGGGGCACGCAATTGATTTGAAACTTGAATGGCCGTTAAATTTGGCTGCAACTCTTTTACTGGTGCTTCATCATTAGTTGGATAAAACGAAAAAGCAACGACCGCTAACAGGGTGATGACGAGATTCGTAATTATAAAAAGCGGTAGTAAGCCTTTTACAGGTGAATTCGATTTACTTGGCATGGTTCTTATCCAACAATTTTACAGCTAGGTACATTTCCTTGATATTTAGACAATCCTACCATCTGTGAAGAAAAATTCATCACGTTTTTAACAGAGGTAACTCTTTTATGATGAGAGTCAATTTAAAAGCATAAAAGTTGTTGGTTAAATAGGCTAAAAACTATTGAAAACAGCAATCTTGATTGAAAACTGTGCAAACAGTTAGAATCCTCAAAAAAAAGTTGACTTGAGAAGGCAAAACCCGTTTAATACGCCGCACGCCCAGATAGCTCAGTCGGTAGAGCAGAGGATTGAAAATCCTCGTGTCGGTGGTTCGATTCCGCCTCTGGGCACCATTATTTAGTATATTGGTGTTTAACTTATGATTTAAACATCAATATCGTGCCAAGCACACAGATTTAGTGTGCCGACTTAGCTCAGTTGGTAGAGCAACTGACTTGTAATCAGTAGGTCATCCGTTCAACTCGGATAGTCGGCACCATTTATTTTTAAACGAAAGTTTAAAATGCCCAGATAGCTCAGTCGGTAGAGC
>NZ_PNCZ01000154.1:0-270 GCF_005887425.1 Pseudoalteromonas sp. S2721 | reverse complement strand
AAAATTGTTTTTCCATGTTTGTTGTACTTATTTTCAACTTGTTTATTTGCCAATGTAAAAACAATTAATGCCAAGAAAAATCGAGTTACACCACCAACAACTTTTAATGATGTTTATCCTACTACAATGGATAGCTTATACGAAGAAGTACATTATCCTTTAATACTTCTTCGTACAGCTGTAAAACGCAGAGATTAATAGTTTAACTTTTCTCCCGCAACTGTTATCAGATGCCAAAATCGTGTTTTATAAGAAATTTGATCGACACGA
>NZ_PNCZ01000153.1:0-330 GCF_005887425.1 Pseudoalteromonas sp. S2721 | reverse complement strand
CAAGATTGGATTCATTTATATCTGTAAATTTTTCCTTTCACTTATCTGCTACAAGAACCATATTTAAAGGATATATAAATCAATACACAATCATTTACATGGGTTATCAACAACTCATTGACGTGTGAGCCATATGACCACTGTTCTCAAACTGAACGCTATTAATACAATAACAGACCCAAAGTAATACTGCCAAGCGATTGAATCACTCTTAAATATTTTTCTTGGTTTATGACTTCCCAGTCGCGGTTATTAGCCCAGTAATAATTGGTGTTTACTTAAGATTACTCAACTTTAATTTCAAATATTCAGCGTTTGGCTGGTTCTCTA
>NZ_PNCZ01000152.1:0-216 GCF_005887425.1 Pseudoalteromonas sp. S2721 | reverse complement strand
ATGTCTTCTTATACTTAGACGAAGTCACAGCCAAAGAGTTGCTTATCCAAAAGCAAGGGAAGAACATAAAAAGTGACACCCTGGTATTCAATTTACTTTGACAGTCAATTGAGGCTGTAGAAGTAGCCGACTGTTGGGCTATGCTGGGACCAATTGGTACCCACATTTCTAATCATGCTTCTTTTGATCAACGAAATTATGTATATAAGAAGTTAA
>NZ_PNCZ01000151.1:0-269 GCF_005887425.1 Pseudoalteromonas sp. S2721 | reverse complement strand
GCTTTTTGATTTTGTTTTTTCAGTGCAGCGATGATCACTTCATGAAGCCAGCCAGGCTTGTGTTGTTCACCAATAAAATAGTGTGGGAATGGTTCAGTGACCAATTGCCAAGTTTGGCAGTGGACTGAAAAGCGGAACAGTAAACAGCAACAGCTACTGCTTAATCGGTTCATAAAGTGTGAAGGTATTTAAGATTACTGTTTACAGCATTGTTTAAAATACGCTTATTTTTAGGGCGTATGTACTAGTTTTTGTTTTTCAGGAGTAGC
>NZ_PNCZ01000150.1:0-258 GCF_005887425.1 Pseudoalteromonas sp. S2721 | reverse complement strand
TGGAATACACTCAACCGCCAAAATAAATTGACTAACCTTGCGCCCGGGACTTAGTTTGGGTAGGAACACGCGAACACCTGCCCGCCGGGCGAACCCCCTACTGTACGAATTATATGTCGAAGGAGTGGCCCAGTGAGGCGTTTTTAACTGGCTATCAAATTGCCAAGTGCCTGTTGAAAGCAACTGTAAATAGTAGCGAGTTCCATCTAATGCCATCTTTATAAGAGGCTCTATTGGCGCCACTATTAGCTACCATCC
>NZ_PNCZ01000149.1:0-231 GCF_005887425.1 Pseudoalteromonas sp. S2721 | reverse complement strand
ACTAAAGCGTTACCAGCGTGTAAAGAATTAGAATTCGATGCAACTTTGGAACTTTACCAAGAACATCAAAAACAATGTTTAGAAAAAATCGCTGTTGAAAAGCCCGCTGTATCTTTAACTGACGAACACCTAGCTAACATGCTAGAAACTCTACGTAAGCAACACGCTTCTTGGGCTGAAGTTGACGCCGCTGCTGGCGAGAACGATCGGGTAACTATCGACTTCGTTGGT
>NZ_PNCZ01000148.1:0-258 GCF_005887425.1 Pseudoalteromonas sp. S2721 | reverse complement strand
CTGCGCTTTTGACTCGCTGAGTCTTTTGCTTTCGCCAGCGCATTGTCTTCCATTTTTACCTGAATAATACGACGTTCCAGCTTATCTCAAGACTCTGGTTTTGAGTCAATTTGCAAACGAATTGAAGAACCCGCTTCGTCAATTAAATCTATTGCCTTATCTGGTAATTGGCGATCGCTGATGTAACGGTGCCACAACTGCGCCGCAGCAACGATAGCGGGGTCGGGTATAGCAACGGAGGTATGCCGCTGATAGCGC
>NZ_PNCZ01000147.1:0-337 GCF_005887425.1 Pseudoalteromonas sp. S2721 | reverse complement strand
CATTTCTAGCCAGCGGGCAACCACCCAAGCAAGATTGGCAAATTGTGGGGTCTTATATAGACCTGCTACATCCGGCTGATTTTCAATCACAGCACGACGGGTGTCGCTTAGTAAGGAGTTTTCGTCTTTGTTTGGTGTGTTTACATACGATGAAGGCGACTTAATTAGTTGGATGTCCGCATGGCGTAGTTGCTGCTTATCTTGATTTGCGTTATGCATAGACTCAGCACGTTCAGCAGAAACCTGAATATATAATTGGGCCCTGTCATCGTGATTGAAGTCGTTTATATGCACTAACCCACCCATTTCTGGCATGATAAGATCTGTCTAGTATTGT
>NZ_PNCZ01000146.1:0-300 GCF_005887425.1 Pseudoalteromonas sp. S2721 | reverse complement strand
ACCTAGCGGAGCCCGAGATTTCAGTATTCAAATAGACACCGTGAACCAATTCTAATGCTTCGACCTTGCGCTACAGAATCGTAGGAGGATGAAATATGGCTTTGAAAATTAAAGCAGAATATATAGTTGGTAGGAGCTCATATAAAAACGAACAAAGTTAAGCTATGTTAAATCCACAAACCATGGAAATAACCAGCCACCCACGGATTGCAGTTGGTCTATGGTGATTTCTGGCATCACTATCGTTTGTTTTTTTTTATGTGCCGCAACCCAAGCTGACATACCAGCACTACTCACTTG
>NZ_PNCZ01000145.1:0-412 GCF_005887425.1 Pseudoalteromonas sp. S2721 | reverse complement strand
AACCACGCCATTGATTTAGCTGTACGTATAGTTGCTGCTACCAAAGGTGCCTTACTGCCACTAGGCGAAGCAGGGTAGTTTAGAGCCGATTTATATTACCGCTTAAACTTAGTGAAAGTGAGCATCCCGGCATTACGCGATAGATAAGCTGATACTCCCCTGCGTTTTAATCAGTTGAGCTCGATAGCGTCGACACGTTTTCATAAGGCGCCTGCGCCATTGAGTCGTGAAGCTATACAACGACTCCTTTCTTATGACTGGCAGGGTAATGTGCGCGAACTAAGAAATCAGGCCTAACGTGCGGTATTGCTAGGTTATGATCTGGCTTTTGCTTCTTATAGCGCCACCAATAATGAACATCAACTAGCTCAGTATTTCACTCTTCCCGAACAGAGTACTAAATATGAGCATT
>NZ_PNCZ01000015.1:0-46989 GCF_005887425.1 Pseudoalteromonas sp. S2721 | reverse complement strand
AAATCCCTATCTCTCCACCATCATTGAAGCCGCTGAATTTATTCAGCGGCTTTTTTGTTTCTTAAGCTTCTCATTTGTTCTGCAAATTACGACTATTGTCGATATTTCGCATTTTAACTAGTTAGTCCATGCTTAACACTTCTCGTATTATCTTTGTGACATTAGGGAATTTATGAAACATCGTTTAGCAAAGAGTGTAGGACTTTCTTTATTATCGCCTGTGATCATCGGTTGTATCTTAGGCCTTTATTATGCATTCACACTTGAAGGAAATGGTTTTAGCATTTTCTTTAATTTACTTGTTAGCGCAATTGCCAATGCACACATAGTAGGCTTAACTATGGCAGCATTTGTAGTGCCTGGTTATTTACTTATGTTTAAATATGCAAAGGTTAATTATTCAGGTGTTCTGACACTTGGCTTACTAGGTGGCGCTATTTTTAGCTACTTACTGAGCGCTACAACAGGTATGGCTTTTGTAGTCAATGCTATGATGTCTGCTCTGGCAGCTGGACTGTTTTTATTTGGTTTAAGACAGGGCCTTACAACACAATCTTCTCATCAATAGCAGAATATTTAATCAAGCTGACTGAAATTGAGGGCAAAATGTTTTTTTTTGCCCTTAAAAGGTTTCATTTGTCGTCTACAAAGAGTACCTTTAGCTACTGTATGTTTAATAAGAAGTAGTTTGGTATGCAAAAGCAAGATTTTTACCAGTCATTAGTTAAACAAACTGAGTCGCTAATCGCTGGTGAATCAAATGTTATTGCCAACATGGCAAATATTAGTGCGCTGTTATTTACCTCTTTAGAGGATATCAATTGGGCGGGCTTTTATTTAATGGATTCACCTGAAGAATTAGTGCTAGGGCCGTTTCAAGGTAATCCTGCATGTATCCGTATTCCAGTAGGTAAAGGGGTATGTGGAACTGCCGCGCAAACACAACAAACACAACTCATTGCAGACGTGCATGCATTTGCTGGTCATATTGCCTGCGATGCTGCATCTAACTCTGAAGTAGTTGTGCCGATTTTCAAAGACGGTAAAGTATTTGCTGTACTTGATATCGACAGCCCAAGCATTGCGCGATTCGATGCTGATGATCAAGCTGGTTTAGAAGCATTGGTAAAATGCTTTGAGGCAAATCTAAAATGAAAGATCTGCTAAATGTGCAAGATTACCTCTTTGCAATCCATGATGTTGGTGATTGGGAAGGGGAAGAAGAAGTTGTTGCCGAAAGGCTCAACGACTTGATTCACATGGCATGGGAGCGTCTACCAGATGACCTTGACTGTGAATCAATTGATGAAATTATAAATGGTATTTGGGAACACCTTCGTGGTGATTTAGCGCTTATTGAAGCGGACTTCGAAGAGTTGACCGACTGGGTAACACACTATGTCGATTCATCACTTGATGAAAAGATGTAATAAAAGGTTCTAACATGGAAACCACAAACAAGCTAAAAGATATTAATGAAGTATTGGATTTCTTATACCAAGAATTTCCACAATGTTTTAAACAAAAAGACGGTATTCAGCCGCTTAAAGTAGGTATCTTTAAAGATATCGCTGAGCGTATTGAAGGTTCTGAGAAAGTAAGTAAAACTCAGGTTCGTCAAGCACTAAGAAAGTACACCTCAAACTGGCGCTATTTAGAAGCGGTGACTAAGTCTGAGTTCCGTATCGATCTTGATGGTAATCAAGACGAAAAAGTAGAACAAGAGCATATTGAGCACGCACAAAAAGCGTTAGAAGAAAGCCGTGCTAAAATGGCGAAGCGTAAGAAGCCACAACGTCCACGCAAAGACGGTGACACAAAATCTTACAAAAAGAATAGTGGCCACCACGCTAAATCTGGCGAAAAAGGCACTAAAGTAAGTAATAAGCCTGCTAAAGCTGCTCCTGCAAAACGTTCAGGAAAAGTTGAACCTTTACCTGCCTCAGAGGTCAAGGTTAATAGCAAAGTTAAAGTTAAACTTGGCCAAGCACTTGTAAACGCGGTTATTACTGAAGTGAATAAAGATGAAGTTCACGTTGAGTTAGTAACAGGGATGCAAGTTAAGACCAAAGCAGACAGCCTGTATATCATTTAATAGCTGTAAAAAATAAAGGAGTTGTGTATGAGTAAAAAGTTTACGCTCATTCCGTTAGTCGCTGCCCTGTTTTCAGGTTCATTATTGGCATCATCAGACAATCTGACTGAAAAAGACCTGCCAGTACTCAAGCAAGAAAGCCAACATAGTACGGCAAGCAAACGGGTGACAAACTTATTTACTCGTGCACACTACAAACCAATTAAATTTAACGATGAATTATCTGAGAAGGTTTTTGATCGTTACATTGAATCTCTCGACTACAATAAAAATGTGTTTTTAGCGTCTGACATTGCCTCGTTTGAGCAATATAAAGACCAATTTGATAATGCATTGTCGACAGGTAAATTGGGATTTGCCTTTGATATTTTTAATTTAAGTTTAAAACGTCGTTTTGAACGCTATGACTATTCTTTATCGTTACTTGAAAACGAAATGAAGTTCGATAAAGAAGATGAGTATCTGTTTGACCGCGAAGACGCAAACTGGGCAACAAGTCAAGCTGAGCTTGATGAACTTTGGCGTCAGCGCGTTAAATATGATGCTTTACGATTAAAAATGACTGGTAAAGATTGGCAAGGCATTAAAGAAGTCTTGACCAAACGTTACCACAATGCACAAAAGCGTTTAGTACAAACGAACAGTGAAGATGCTTTTCAAATCGTGATGAACTCATTCGCACGAAGCATTGAAGCGCATACCTCTTATTTATCACCTCGTCGCGCTGAGCAATTCAAGATGGACATGGATCTTGAATTAGAAGGTATTGGTGCGGTACTCAGTTATGACGAAGATTACACGGTAATCCGTAGCTTAGTCCCAGGCGGACCGGCTGATAAGTCTGAACAAATAAAAGCAGATGACCGTATTATTGGTGTTGCGCAAGAAGGTGAAGAGTTTGTTGATGTGATTGGCTGGCGTTTAGATGACGTCGTTGATTTAATCAAAGGCCCGAAAGGGACAAAAGTTCGCCTGCAATACTTAAAAGGGGCTGATGCTCACGGTACACCAAAAGTGGTTGAAATCACGCGTGATAAAATTCGCTTAGAAGACCGTGCTGCAAAATCTGAAGTATTTGAAGCAAAATATTCAGACTTAACCAGCAAAATTGGTGTGATTGAAATCCCTGGTTTCTATAACAATTTATCGCAAGACGTAAAAGTTGAAATTGCGAAGTTAAAAGAAGCCAAAGTTGACGGTATCATTATCGATTTACGTCAAAACGGCGGTGGTTCACTTTACGAAGCGACGCAACTTTCTGGCTTATTTATCGATCAAGGTCCAGTTGTACAAATTCATACGCTAAATAATCGTATTGAAGAGCAAAAAGACCGTGATGGCGTCACTTTTTACGATGGCCCACTGACAGTGTTAGTTGATCGCTACAGTGCGTCTGCCTCAGAAATTTTTGCAGCAGCAATGCAAGATTATGGCCGTGCAATTGTGATTGGTGAGCAAACCTTTGGTAAGGGAACTGTACAGCAGCATAAACCACTTGGCCGTGCTTATGACCTATACGACCACCCATTAGGTAGCGTGCAGTATACCATTGCAAAATTCTACCGAATTAACGGCGGAAGCACACAGCATAAAGGCGTGATCCCAGATGTGTCATTCCCATCGGCAATTGAGCCATCAGAATGGGGTGAGAGCCAACAAGACAACGCGCTACCTTGGGATAGCATCATACGTGCTAAGTACAACTCTGTTGATAACCTCAAACCAGCGATTGCTTACGTTAATAAGCTTCATGATGCGCGTATTGCAGACGAGCCTGAGTTTGGCTATGTATTTGCTGACATTAAACGCTATCAAGAAGAGAAAGACCGTAAGACTATCTCATTGGTTGAAGCGACGCGTCTAAAAGAGAAAGACGAAGGTGAAGAACGCGCGTTAGAACGTGCTAATGAACGACTTGTTCGCCTTGGTGAAAAGCCAGTTGAGAAGCTTGACGATTTACCTGATAGCCTTGACGAGCTAGACCCTTTCTTAGAAGAAGCGGCATTAATCACCCAAGATTATATAAAATATGGTCGTATCGCTAAGAAATAATTAGCAATTAATTAGCAATATTGATTAATAAAAAGGCGCTTAAGCGCCTTTTTTGCTACCTAAAACAGGTTAGATTGGTATAATCACAAAATCTGGCTGCATAAGGCCACTGAAGTTTTGCGTCAAAGCTTACAATAATAATTAAACACGCCACATAAGACGTGTAGGAGACTATCTTTTGAATTCAATTGAAGAGAAGCCAATTAAACAGGCCAGTTTTTTAGATGCCTTAATCCCAATTACTGTGCTCGTGTGCCTACTAGGCGCTGCTGTTTATTTATTCGGTGATAACTCATCATCAGGTCCTAACCAAATCGCTTTATTATTCGCTACATTTACCGCGGCATTAATTGGCTTAAAAAATGGTTACACCTGGAAGAAACTAGAACAAGCCATGATTGAGGGGATCACCTTATCCCTTGGAGCAATCATTATACTGTTAATGGTGGGTGCCTTAATCGGTACTTGGCTGTTATCAGGAACTGTACCCACTCTAATTTACTATGGCTTACAAATTATCAATCCTAGCTGGTTCTATGCCGCTAGCTGTTTGATTTGTGGCATTGTGGCTATGAGTATTGGTAGCTCTTGGACCACAGCTGCGACTATCGGTGTGGCGTTATTAGGTGTTGCAACTGGTCTTGGTCTTGAACAAGTTGTTACAGCAGGCGCGGTCATTTCTGGTGCCTACTTTGGTGATAAATTAAGCCCGCTTTCTGAAACAACAAACTTAGCGCCAGCAGTGGCTGGGGCTGATTTATTTGAGCATATTCATCACATGCTTTGGACTACAGTGCCAAGCTTCATTATTGCGTTAATTATTTTTATCTTTATGGGCTTTAATGCCGGTGGTTCAACAGAAGCGGGCCGTATTGATGAAATCGTTAATTTATTAGAGCAAAACTTTAATATTGGTTTTGAAATGCTAGTGCCACTGGTGGTGTTGTTGTTTTTAGCAATTCGTAAGATGCCAGCTTTCCCAGCTATTTCAATTGGTGCGGTGCTAGGCGCGATTTGGGCTATGTTATTTCAATCTGATTTAATCAATAGCCAAATTGATGCATCACAAGGCCAAGCAATTGGTTACTTCAAATTAGTTTGGACAACGTTCTTTGATGGTTTCAGCATTGACACTGGCGATGAAAAAATGGATTCATTATTGAGCGGTGGTGGTATGGCTGGCATGTTAACAACCACTTGGCTGATTATGACGGCCTTGATGTTTGGCGCTATCATGGAAAAAACTGGCTTACTTGATATGTTCGTTAAGAGCATCTTAAAAATTGCTAAAAGCACGGGCTCTCTTATCACAGCAACGATTGCAACGTGTATTGGTACCAATGCGGTTGCAGCTGACCAATATATCGCGATTGTTGTTCCTGGACGTATGTTTAAAGACGAATATGAAAAACGCGGTTTAAAGCCTGTTAACTTATCTCGCACTTTAGAAGATGGTGGCACAATTACTAGCCCACTTATCCCTTGGAATACCTGTGGTGCCTACATGCAAAGTGTTTTACTAATCAATCCATTTGACTATGCAATGTACGCGTTCTTTAATTTAATTAATCCATTCTTAGCGGTTGTTTATGCCTATTTTGGTATTAAAATTTTACGTATTACCCCAAAACATCTTAAACAAGAAGCTAACGCCGAATAAACTATTTAGGCCCTGCTAAGCAGGGCCATTTGGAGTCAGTAATGTCTGCTACGAGTAAACCTCAAGCTCAAAATTTAAAAGATTACCAAGCCCCACAATTCTCAATCCAACACATCGATTTACGCTTCGAATTAGCCCCTTTAAAAACATCAGTGCAGTCAACAATGACAATCAATCGTACCGATGAAAGCAATGCAGATCTTTTGCTTGATGGTGTTGATTTAACGCTAATTTCATTGATGGTTGATGACAAAGCGTATGATGATTACACGCTAGAAGATGAAAAGCTGATCATTCATAACTTACCTGAAAGCTTTATTCTGAAAATTGAAAACCATATTGACCCGCAAACGAATACCTCGTTAGAAGGTTTGTACTTGTCGGGTGGTGCTTATTGTACGCAATGTGAAGCTGAAGGTTTTAGAAAGATTACCTATTACCTTGACCGCCCAGACGTACTTGCCAGCTTTGATGTAACCATTATTGCCGACAAAAAGTACACTCACTTGCTGTCTAATGGTAACCAAATTGAATCAGGTAACTTAGATGACGGTCGTCATTTTGTAAAATGGCAAGACCCATTTAAAAAGCCTAGCTACTTATTTGCATTAGTTGCCGGTGATTTTGACGTATTACGTGACCATTACACGACGCAGTCTGGACGAAAAGTTGAATTAGCTTTGTTTGTTGATAAAGGTAATTTATCAAAAACGCCTCATGCCATGACTTCTTTAAAGAAATCAATGCAATGGGATGAAGAGCGCTTTAACCTTGAATACGATTTAGATATTTACATGATTGTTGCCGTTGATTTCTTCAACATGGGCGCAATGGAAAATAAAGGCCTGAATATCTTTAACTCTAAATGTGTTCTTGCAAATCAAGAAACAGCCACAGACAAAGATTACCATACGATTGAATCTATTGTAGGGCACGAGTACTTCCATAACTGGACCGGCAACCGTGTGACTTGCCGTGACTGGTTCCAACTGTCGTTAAAAGAAGGCTTAACGGTTTTCCGTGACCAAGAGTTTAGTAGCGACTTAGGTTCACGTGCGCTTAATCGTATTGATGCCGTTAAAGTCATGCGTACTCACCAGTTTAGTGAAGATGCAGGGCCGATGGCGCACCCAATTCGCCCAGAAAAAGTCATTGAAATGAATAACTTTTATACAGTGACTGTGTATGACAAAGGGGCTGAAGTTATTCGTATGATGCACACCTTACTTGGAGAAGAAAAGTTCCAACAAGGTATGGCATTGTATTTCGAGCGCCATGACGGACAAGCAGTTACTTGTGATGATTTTGTTGCAGCCATGAGTGATGCGTCTGGCATTGATTTAACACAATTTAAGCGTTGGTATAGTCAAGCGGGTACACCTAAGCTCAATATAGAGCAGGCGTATGATGAACAAAACCAGACTTTCACATTAAGCATTGAGCAGTTTGCACCTGATAATCAGCCTAACAATGCCTTACTGCACATTCCTTTTGCTATTGAGCTTTTAGATAGTGAAGGGCAGTCATTACCTCTTGTGATTGATAATCAGCCGCAAGATTCGGTATTGAATATCACTGAAAAAACGCAGCAGTTTATTTTCGAAGGTATTAAACAGCACCCAGTAGCTGTGCTACTCGAAGATTTCTCTGCGCCATGTATTGTTAATCAAAATACATCTGCCGCTGATCTGTTACATATTATGCGTTTTGCTCGCAGTGACTTTTCACGTTGGGATGCTCAGCAGCGTTTATTTACTAATGAAATGAAAGCAGCGATTGCCAGTGGTGAAGCTTGCTTATCTGATGATATCTTGTCGGCATTAAAGCTACTAGTTGATAATCGTGAAGGTGACCTTGCATTGATTGCGGAGCTGTTAAAACTGCCTAGCTACGATACTCTTGCAGCAGAATATGCCGTCATCCCTGTTGATGACATTATTGCTGTACAAAATGCATTTGAATCGCAAATTGCCAACTTCTTAACAGAATCATTGGTTAATTGTTATAACGTGCTTGAAGATGATGGTTCAACATCCGCTACAGCCGTTGCAGTACGTGCTCTTAAGCAACTTTGTTTATACTATTTAGCGAAAACAAATCACAGCGATGTTAATAGCCTCATCAGAGAGTCGGCCCACAGTAATAATATGACCAATGCCCTTGCTGCATTAAGTGCTGTTGTAAAAGCAAATCACTCACTATGTGATACGCTTTTAACAGAGTTTGATGCTAAATGGCGTCATGATGTGCTCGTTATGGATAAATGGTTTGCACTGCAAGCGATGAAAGATTCAGCAACGAGTATCAGCGATATCAAAGCGCTTTATGATCATCCAAGTTTTGACTTTGGTAACCCTAACCGTGTGCGTGCTTTGGTTGGTAGCTTTAGTCACTTTAATATCACTCAGTTCCACCGAGCTGATGGTGAAGGTTACCAGCTATTAGGTGACTTATTAGTGAAACTAAATGATATTAACCCGCAAAATGCATCGCGCATGCTGACACCTTTTATGTCATGGAAACGCTATGATGAAAATCGTTCAGCGGCAATGAAAGCACAATTGCAACGTTTAGCTGATTTAGATGGCCTTAGTGATGATCTGTTTGAAAAAGTAGAGAAAGCACTCGAAAGTTAATGACAGAATATTATTTTGCCTTGTATCTGAGTTACTCGGAATGTCTTGATTACTATCATGGTAAATATAAATCAGTACAAGTCACAGAGGATGGTGGCAAGACAGTTCGCTTTGATGCTCACCATTTGCGTCCTTTTATTTCTTCGCTAGGAATAAGAGGGCGCTTTAGGCTGACATTAACGTCTGAAAATCAGTTTTTAAAACTCGAGAAAATTAGTTAAAAAAGCAGCTACGGCTGCTTTTTTTTGATGATTTTTCATAAAAAACACTAATTTTATCTATCCCCAATTCGCTAAATTTATTATATTTTTGTTAATTCGATTTGTTCTATTGTTAATTTACGTGTATAAATTATCTGGTATGACGTCTTACCAATACGTAAACGTCACATTTTTAAATAAATATTAACCGATTAGACGCGTTCTATATTGTAATTTTACTGTTTCGCTTCTATCGTTAGAAAGATACTAAAAACAACAATTTGATCACAAAACAACCCGTTACAGGGGGATGAACACAATGATAAAACGATCGCTTTTTGTTAAAAACAAAATAGCTTTGGGGCTTGCAGCAGCAACTCTAGGTCTCTCAAGCACATCTTTGCACGCGGCTAATTTCGAGTTAGGTGACTTTGACATACGTTTTGACTCTAACTTTTCTTATGGTCAAAGCATTCGTGTTGAAGACCGAGACTTTCAACACATAGGTAAAAGTAATAATCCATCATTTGATTGGACGGGTTATCACTCAGCTCTAAACCCTATTTATTCTTCAGCTGATGTTTGGAACCAACCAGGTGCTTACTCAAATAATGGTGATGCCGGAAACTTAAACTTTGATAGTGGAGATTCATTCTCAAAGTTATTAAAAGGCACTCATGAGCTTTCTATCAGTAAAGATAACTTTGGTTTCTTCACTCGCTTTATGTACTTTTATGATTTTGCCTTAATGGATGGTGACTTTGCTTATACCAATCCAACGTCGGGTAAAAAAGTTGACCCTTGTGATGATGACGACACTAAAGAACAAGTATGTGCTGATTTACGTTTACTTGACGCCTATGTTTGGGCAAATTTTGATTTAAATGAAGGCCGTAACCCACTGTCTATTCGTTTAGGCCAACAGGTTGTGAACTGGGGTGAGAGTACTTTGATTTCTCATGGTATTAACGTTAACCCTGTTGATATCGATCGTTTAAAAGCGCCAGGTGCAGAGTTAAAAGAAGCTTTCATACCTGTTGGTATGCTTTGGGCATCACTAGGCATCACAGATAACTTAACGCTAGAAGGTTTCTACCAATATGAATGGCATGAAACACGCCTTCCAGCGGCTGGTACGTATTTTTCGACAAATGATTTTGCATCTGAAAATGGCTATCAGCAGAATATTCAATTAGGCTTCACGTCTAACCCAGATATCGATTTAGCATTCTTAACAGAAAGCTTAAATAATTTAGATGATATTGTTCGCTCGCAAGGTGTTGACCCTACATCAGCACAAGGCATAGCGATGATGTCGCAAATGTATCTCGCTTACCCAACCAAAGTTGCGTTGAAAGGTAAGGGCGGTGCAGGTAAAAATGAACCTGATGATGGTGGTCAATACGGTTTACGCTTGGGTATGTTTTTACCTGAGTTAAACGATACTGAAGTAGCGTTATACCACATTAACTACCATAGCCGTCGTCCTGTGATTTCAGGCCAGGTATCAAACTTCACTGATGCGGCAATCGCTGCTGATATCGGTATGTTATTAACAACAGATATCACTGAAGATAATGTATCTAGTTTACAAGCATTTACCAAAGGCCAGCTAGAATACCCAGAAGACATTAAGCTTTATGGCTTGAGCTTCAATACATCAATTGGTGAAACGGCTTTTTCTGGTGAATTTGCTTTCCGTCAAGATGAGCCTCTGCAAATTGATGACGTAGAGTTACTTTACGCGGGTATGCCAGAGCAATTGGCTGTTGCAGGTATTCGCCCTGATTTTGCAGGTATTTCGCAAATGAGTCCGGGTGATGCAACTAGCGTTGTAGGTCCTGGTGAAGTAGCACAAGGATTTATTCTTCGTAACACTGCTCAATTACAATTTACTGCAACACACTTATTTGGTCCATCATTAGGTGCTGATAGCTGGGCGGTAGTTGGTGAAGTTGGTGGCGTTAGAATTAACGATATGCCGGATTATGACGAGCTCCGTTTAAACGTTTCCGGTACTGGTCGAAGCGGCATTATGCAAGGCCCATTAAGTGATGATTATTCAACACTTCACCTAGGTCTGTCTAATGGTCCTGAAACAAACCCATTCCCAACAGCGTCTGCATGGGGCTATCGCCTTATCGCTAAGGGTGATTACTACAATATTTTTAGTGGCGTAAACTTCTCACCTCGTTTTGTTTTCTCACACGATGTGAATGGTATTACACCAGATCCAATGTATTTATTTATTGAAGACCGTAAATCACTCGGTGTTACTATGAACTTCAATTACCAAAATGCGTGGTCATTCGACTTTAGCTACAACTCATTCTGGGGTGGTGGCGCGACGAATACTTTCTCTGATCGCGATTATGTTTCATTTAATATTAAATATTCAATCTAAGGGTAAATTATGATTATTAGAAAACCTACCCTCATTGCTGCAGCGTTTTGCGGCGTTTTCGCAAGCTCAAGTGTACTTGCAAAAATTACCGCTGATGAAGCGGCACGTTTAGGCAGTGATTTAACGCCAATTGGCGCTGAAAAAGCAGCGAATAAAGACGGTTCTATTCCAGCTTGGGATGGTGGTATCACAACACCGCCAGCAGGTTACAAACCGGGTATGCACCATCCAGATCCATATGCTGATGATAAAATTTTATTCACGATTGATAAATCGAACGTTGCCCAGTACAAAGACTACTTGAGCCCAGGTCAAATTGAATTATTCAATACCTATCCTGATACGTTCAAAATGAACATTTACCCAACCCGTCGTAGTGCGTCATATCCACAGTTTGTATATGATGCAACTAAAAAATATGCGACGACAGCTGAATTAGTTGAAGGTGGTAACGGTATTAAAAATACCGCTGTGGGTGTACCTTTCCCAATTCCTAAAGATGGTTTAGAAGCTATTTGGAACCACTTGTTGCGATTCCGTGGCCTATCAATTGAACGTTCTGGTGGTCAAGCTGCACCGACAGCCTCTGGTTCATATAACTATGTAGGTTTTGATGAGCAACTGTTAGTTGAGTACTCATCACCTGAAGCAACACCTGAGAAGCTTCAAGAATCTAATATCTTGTTTAAGTTTAAGCAAAAGGTAACTGAGCCTGCTCGTCTTGCTGGTACTGCGTTATTAGTACATGAAACCATGGATCAAATTTTAACACCACGCCAAGCATGGACATACAATTCAGGCCAGCGTCGTGTTCGTCGTGCTCCAAATGTTGCCTACGATGCACCGGGAACAGCAGCTGATAGCTTACGTACGACTGATGACTTTGATATGTTCAATGGTTCTCCGAATCGTTACAACTGGACATTAAAAGGTAAGCAAGAGCTTTATATTCCTTATAACAGCTACAAGCTTCACAGCGACAAACTAAGCTACGATGATATTCTACAAGCAGGTCATATCAACCCTGAGCATGTTCGTTATGAAAAACACCGTGTTTGGGTGGTTGAAGCGAACCTAAAAGAGGGCACGCGTCATATTTATAAGAAACGTGTCTTTTATATTGACGAGGATAGCTGGCAAGTACATGTAGCGGATATCTATGATAACCGTGATCAAATGTATCGTGTAGCGATGGCACATGGTCTTAACTACTATGAAGTACCAACTCATTGGAGTACGTTAGAAGTTTATCATGACCTTAACTCTCGTCGTTATTTAGCAATTGGTTTAGACAACCAAGAAAAAATGTATGATTTCTCACAATCATTCAACGATAACGAGTTTACTTCAAGCGCATTACGCCGCGAAGGTCGTTAATCCATTTAAGGCACCTGACTCCAGGTGCCTTTTGCAATTCACGTAAGTCATCAGTACACGCATTAGGTTTCCCAGTGACTTTTTTGACTTCTCTTTTTATTTTTTCGAAGGCGATTTATCTTTATGAAGTATTTGCTTTATGCCTGTCTTGCTTATAGTGCTTCATGTTTTGCTCAAGACATGCCTATGCCGCAACAAGCCATTAGCGCTGTTAACGCAAACAAAACTCTTCTCACCGACATTGAACTAGCTGGCCCAAATCTCATTGCAGTTGGCAAACACGGTGTGGTTATCACAAGTACAGACGCTCAAACCTGGCAACAAGCCAGTGTGCCTACTCAAGTGCTGCTAACAGCCGTTGATTTTTATAATAGCGATTTAGGTTGGGCATGTGGCCATGATGCTACCATCATCAATACCGTAGATGCAGGTAAAACGTGGCAATTACAGCAATCATTACCAAACATGGATAAGCCATGTTTAGACATTTTATTTACTACAGACAAACAAGGGTATGCAGTCGGTGCATATGGAATGTTTTATGAAACTAACGATGGTGGCCAAACTTGGCAGAAACGTTTTTTAGATAGCCTGTTATTTGAAGAAGACCGTGAATACCTCAATGATTTAAAAGACAGTGACCCAGAAGGCTATGAAATTGAAACTGCTTCAATACTGCCGCACTTTAATCGCATCGTTAAAACCGATGAGAGTCTATTTCTAGCCGGTGAAATGGGTTTAATGGCACAAAGTGTCGACAATGGTCAAACCTGGCAGCGTCTTGAGGAGATATATATGGGCTCTTTCTTTACGTTTGCGTCAACTGCGGATCAAGGTGGGGAAGACCTAGTTGCAGGCCTTCGAGGCAACATTTTCACTCGCCAAGCAGGCAGCGAACAGTGGCAACAAATACCACACGACAATTATGCAACCGTAAATAGCGCGATTAAATACAACAACCAGTGGTTATTATTTGCTAACAGCGGGGTGATTTTCCAAATTGAGGATGGCCAATTATCAGAACAACAAATGGCCGATGGTAAATCGTTACTTGATGGTGTTGTGTTTCAAGACAAACTAGTTATGGCTTCAGAAAATGGCATTAAAGTGAAGGAGTTGAATCCGTAATGCGTGGTTTTTTAGATATTTTAGAAAGAGCGGTGTTTCGTCATCGCTTATTCGCAATTATTTCCTTTGCTTTGATCACTTGTTTCTTATTATTCAAAGCAACACAAATTCAATTAGACGCGTCGTTTAATAAAAATATTCCGCTTAATCATGACTACATGAAAGTTTACACCAAACATGAAAAACAGTTTGGCGGCGCTAACAGCATTTTAATTTCTGTCTGTGATGCAGATGGTGATATTTTTAATGAGGAATTTTTCACCCAACTTAAAGCAGTTCATGATCAGCTTTACTTTATTCCGGGTGTAAATCGCCCGTTAGTTAATTCAATCTTCGCACCGAGTGCGCGTTTTGTTGAAGTAGTTGAAGATGGTTTTGCTGGCGGTCCAATTATTCCGGCAAACTTCACTGCTGATAAACGTGGTCTTGCGGTTGTAAAAGAAAACATCGAAAAAGCAAAAGTCGTTGGCCGTATGATTGCCAGTGACTATTCGTGTGCAATGGTAACCGCTCAGCTACTTGAGACTGATCCACAAACGCAAGAAAAACTCGACACTTTAGCATTTGCAGAAAAGCTAGAAACACAAGTTCGTGAACCGCTCAGTACTGACAAGGTTAGTATTCATATTATCGGTTTTGCGAAAATGGCAGGGGATGTCGCAGAGGGCGCTAAGGGCGTACTGCTATTCTTTGCTATTGCCATTGCTTTCACATTTGTGATGGTTTGGCTGTTCTGCCACTCTTTAAAACTGACAATTTTACCGATTGCCTGTTCAATCATTGCCGTTGTTTGGCAGTTGGGCTTGCTTTCAAGCTTAGGTTTTGGTCTAGACCCAATGTCAATTTTAGTGCCGTTTTTAGTGTTTGCGATTGGTGTAAGCCATGGCGTGCAAATGATCAATGACATCGGCAAAAAAGTGTCTACGGGTAGTTCAACTCGGGTTTGCTGTCAGGCAAGCTTTAGAGCACTTCTGATCCCAGGTGGTATCGCGCTGCTTTCAGACACAATTGGTTTTTTAACCTTACTCACCATTGATATTGGTATTATTCGTGAACTTGCTATCACCGCAAGTTTGGGTGTAGCGGTAATTATTTTCACTAATTTAATTTTATTACCTGTATGGGCATCGTACATGCGCTTTGAAGGCTCTGTGCATATTCAAGCAGGTACTCACACAGACAAACCAAATCTACTGGACAAGTTACGCGAGCTATTAGTAAAAGCGACAGACCGTAAAACGGCGGGTTTTATTATCGTCTTTACGGCTGTGTTATTTGCAGTGGGTTACTGGCAAGCTGACAAAATGCGTATTGGTGACTTGCATGCTGGTGCGCCTTCTTTGCATCAAGATGCCCGCTATAACCAAGACACCTTTTTGATTTCTGATAAATACACTATTTCTTCAGATATCCTAAAAGTGATTGTAGAAGCGTATCCTGCTGCGTGTACGGAGCATGATGTTATGGAGCGTATTAGTCGTTTCCAATGGCAGATGGAAAACGTTGCCGGGGTACAATCGGCTGTGAGCTTAAGCTCAGTTGCACAGTCAGTTAATGCCGGCTTTAACGAAGGGAACTTAAAATGGCAAAGCCTGCCGCGCAATACGGCAAGTTTAGTGCAAGCTACTTCACGGGTTGAAACAAGCTCAGGTTTACTCGATGGTAACTGCTCAGTAATGCCAGTAATTATTTTCTTAAATGACCACAAAGCAGAAACGATTGATCATGTGGTAGCGAAAGTTAAAGAGTTTGCTAAGGCAGAAGAAACCGATGAATTAAAGTTTAAGCTAGCGTCAGGCCCTGTCGGTGTTATGGCCGCAACGAACGAATCGGTATCAGCTGCACAGCTACCTATGATGCTTTACGTTTACGGCGCCGTAATCCTGCTATGCTTAATTAGCTTTAGAAGTGTGAAGGCAACGGTCGCGGTTGTATTACCTCTGTACATCGTATCAACCTTAGCGCAAGCGTTGATGGTACAACTTGAAATAGGTTTAACAGTGTCGACATTACCAGTTATCGCTTTAGGTGTTGGTATTGGTGTCGATTACGGGATTTACATACTTTCATCAATGATGGGGCAGCTAAAACAAGGTGTGGCACTGGAAGTCGCTTATCGTAATGCATTAGCAGAGCGAGGTAGTGCAGTGCTGTTCACAGGTATTACCTTAGCCATTGGTGTTAGCACATGGATTTTCTCTGATCTGAAGTTCCAAGTGGATATGGGTATTCTTTTAACCTTCATGTTTTTGGTTAACATGTTGGGTGCAGTACTACTTTTACCTGCAATAGGTAGCTTCCTCTGGACTGACCAGAAAAAATAATGTGAATAATTGTGCTCCGATATGGCCAGTAATGGCCATTTATATCTATATTTTGTGAATAGATGACCAAATAGCTGAAAAGCTTAAAATGATTTCATCGAAAAGGCTGTTTATTAGCTGTAAAAGAGTTAGAATTTACCTGACTCCACGCTAATAAATGGCTGTACAAATATTCTACTAATCGATAAGTAGTATAGATTAAGGAACATACAATGACACGAAATGAAGGGCAAGCCTCGGTTATCTTAGATAATGTCTGTAAGCTGATCCAGAAAAAAGTTCACGCTGATAATGTGTTACTCGTTGAGAAATTCGCCAAAGCCTTGTACAGCAATATGTCTAAAGAGGATTTGGCTCATCGCAACGATAGTGACTTATATGGCGCTGCACTAAGCCTATGGAACTCGCTAGAAAAAAATAATTCTGATGACGCGGTTGTCCGTGTTTTCAATCCTGAAGTGGCAAAAGATGGCTGGCAGTCATCGCACACCATTGTTGAAATCATCGCGAAAGACATGCCTTTCCTCGTTGATTCTGTGCGTATGGCCATGACCCGCGCAAACATCGCTTCTCACTTATTACTTCACTCTCCGCTGAAAATCCAACGTGATAAAAATGCTAAAATCACCGGTATTTCAAGCTTAAAAGCAGAGCAAGAATCAACGTCGACAAAAACTGTGTTCTTTATCGAGATTGATCGTCAAACAGATGCAAAAGTAATTGAGTCTTTCAAAAAAGAACTTGAGTCTGTGTTAGTTGACGTATCTATCGCTGTAGAAGATTGGCAGCCAATTCGTGAAAAGCTTATTGCGGTAACGAAAGACTTACCAAAACGCCACCATAACAATAACGAAAGCGAAGTTGCAGAAACGGTAGAGTTTTTAGATTGGTTAGCTAAAGATAACTTTACGCTAATGGGTTACCGTGAGTATGAACTTTCGCCAGTGCAGGGTGATTACCAGTTAAAAGGTAAAAAAGGTACTAGCCTTGGTCTGATGAAAAACACAGACGAAGAGCATAGCCGTTTACTTTCTGAGTTACCTGAAGTAGCGCGCCAAGAAGCGCGTAGCAGTAACTTATTAATTTTAACGAAAACAAATTCAGTGTCTCGTGTACATCGTCCAGCGTATATCGATTATGTAGGTATTAAGCGTTTTGATGATGAGGGCAATGTAATTGGTGAAGACCGCTTCCTTGGTTTATTCTCATCAAGCTTTTACAACAACAGCGCCGCTGATGTACCTGTACTGAAAAGTAAGATTAACCGCATTATGGAAATGTGTGACTTTGCAAAAGGCACCCATGCATACAAAGCGGTATTAAATATTTTAGAAACGTATCCACGTGATGAACTTGTGCAAGCACGTGAAGCTGAACTACTTGAAGTTGCCATGGGCGTATTACAAGTACAAGAGCGTGATATGTGCCGTATTTTTGTGCGTAAAGACGCATATGGCCGTTTCTTCTCTTGCATGGTTTATGTACCGCGTGAACGCTATAACACAGCACTACGTCGTGAAACGCAACGTATCTTAGCCAATGCATTTAATTCTGACGATAAAGTCGAATTTACTACTTTCTTCTCTGAGTCAACATTAGCCCGTACACATTACACGGTGCGTGTGACTGACAATAATATTGAATATAACGTGAAAGACATCGAAAACAACCTAATTGAAGCAGCCCGTACTTGGGAAGATAGACTCCAATCTGCACTACTTGAAAGCGCAGGTGAAGCACGCGGTAAAGAATTAAACCGTAAATATGCACAAGCGTTTGCAAGTGCGTATAAAGATCAGGTTTTACCAAGTGCAGCGGTTGTTGATATTGAAAAGCTAGAACTTCTGAATGACGAGAACAAACTAGAAATGTTGTTCTACCGTCCACAAGAAGAAGCAAACACTAATGTTGTTCGTTTAAGCTTATTCCATAAAGATGAGCCAATCCACCTGTCTGACGTTATGCCAATGTTAGAAAACTTTGGTTTACGCGTAGTTGGTGAAACTCCTTACTCAGTGAAAACGACTGACGGTAAAGTTAATTGGATCATGGATTTCACCATGCTAATTGACAACAAGGGCATTGCTGATTTTGATAAAGTGTCAGCGCGTTTCCGTGCAGCGTTAACGAACGTGTGGAATAACCGTTTAGAAAATGATGGTTTCAACCGTTTAGTATTAATGGGTGGCTTAACAGGTCGTGAAGCGTCTATTCTTCGTGCCTACGCTAAATACATGCGTCAAATTGGTGTAACTTTCTCGCAAACTTACATCGAAAGCACATTTGCAAATTACCCACACATTGCATCGCAAATCGTTAACTTATTCACTAAAAAGTTCTCAGTTAAGAACCCAGGTAGTGAAAAGACACTTGAGAAGCTAGTTGCACAAGTTAATCTTGAGCTTGAAAACGTAGCAAACCTAGATGATGATCGTATCATTCGTTTATACGTTGATATGATCAATGCAACTCTTAGAACGAACTTCTTCCAAAAAGAAGCGGATGGCCAATTTAAGTCATACGTATCGTTCAAGGTTCAGCCTTCTATGATCCCTGAAATGCCATTACCTCTGCCTGCGTTTGAGATCTTTGTATACTCGCCGCGCGTTGAAGGTGTGCATTTACGTGGTGGTAAAGTTGCTCGTGGTGGTTTACGTTGGTCAGACCGTCGTGAAGACTTCCGTACTGAAGTACTGGGTCTTGTTAAAGCGCAACAAGTTAAAAATACGGTTATCGTGCCAGTCGGTTCGAAAGGTGGCTTCGTATGTAAACAGCTACCGACAGACCGTGAAGCATTCTTCAAAGAAGGCCAAGAGTGCTACAAGATTTTCATCCGTGGTCTATTAGATATCACAGATAACATTGAACGTGGTGAGATTGTGCCACCAGTTGATGTTGTTCGTCATGATGAAGATGACCCGTACTTAGTTGTTGCTGCCGATAAGGGTACTGCGACTTTCTCTGATATCGCAAACGGCATCGCAAATGAATATAACTTCTGGCTAGGTGATGCATTCGCATCAGGTGGCTCAGTAGGTTACGACCACAAGAAAATGGGTATCACTGCTAAAGGTGCGTGGGAATCTGTTAAACGTCATTTCCGTGAAATGGATATTGACTGTCAAACAACTGATTTCACTGTTGTAGCAATCGGCGATATGGCGGGTGACGTATTTGGTAATGGTATGTTGCTTTCTAAGCACATTCGCTTACAAGTAGCGTTTAACCACATGCATATCTTTGTTGATCCAAACCCAGATGCAGCGACATCTTACCCAGAGCGTGAGCGTTTATTTAATCTACCGCGTTCTTCTTGGGAAGATTACAACAAAGACCTTATTTCACAAGGTGGTGGCATTTTCTCTCGTGCGGCTAAATCAATTAGCTTAAGCCCAGAAATGAAGAAAATGCTTGGCACTAAGAAAGCAAGCATGACACCTAACGAGTTAATCAAAGCGGCTCTAATGATGGAGTTTGATTTACTTTGGAATGGTGGTATCGGTACTTACATCAAGAACTCTAAAGAGACTGATGCTGATGTGGGTGACCGCGCGAATGATGCGCTACGTATTAACGGTTCTGAGCTTGGTGCGAAGATCTTAGGTGAGGGCGGTAACTTAGGTGCAACTCAATTAGGTCGTATCGAATTTGCTGCTAAAGGCGGTCGCGTTAACACTGACTTCATCGATAACGTAGGTGGTGTTGCGTGTTCAGATAACGAAGTAAACATCAAAATCTTACTTAATGGTCTAGTTGCTGAAGGTGACTTAACACGTAAACAGCGTGATGAGTTACTTTATTCAATGACTGATGAAGTGTCTGAGTTAGTATTAAAAGACTGTTATCGTCAAACGCATACCTTATCGATTACTCAATCAAAAGGTACATCAACGCTTAAAGAAAAAGTACGTTTCATCCATGCCCTTGAAAAAGATGGCAAGCTTAACCGTGCAATCGAGTTCATCCCAACGGATGAAGAACTTGCAGAGCGCGCAGCAGCGGGTAAAGATTTAACTCGTCCAGAGCTTTCTGTACTTGTTTCTTACGCGAAGATGGTATTAAAAGAGTCTCTAGTGGTTGATGAAATCACTGAAAACCCTTACTACCGTCAGTTATTAGTTAAGTCGTTCCCAGTGCCACTTCGTGATAAGTTCAACGATGCAATGGATAACCACCCACTTCGTAAAGAGATTATCGCAACGAAACTTGCAAATAACATCGTTAACGATATGGGTCTTAACTTCATGATTCGTATGCACGAAGAAACAGGTGCTAACGAAGCTGAAATCGCACTTTGCTACTCAATTGCAAAAGAAGTGTTCCAGATGCCAGAAACATGGTCATCAATTGTTGCACTTGATAATAAGATCCCAGCAGCTGTACAAACTGAAATGCTATATCAATTACGTCGTACGGTTCGTCGTGCAACACGTTGGTTCTTACGTCATCGCAATAAAGCTCAAACGATTGAGCAAGCAATTGAATTCTTTGCACCAACATTTGCTGATTTAAGTGAAAACTTAAACAGCTACATGGTTGAAAAAGAAAGCGATCGCCTAGTTAAAGCGGCAGAGAAGCTAATTGACAGCAATGTACCAAAAGCACTTGCAACACGTATTGTGTCACTATCAAGCCTATTCTCTGTAATGGATTTAGCTGAAATCGCAGATAATTCAGAGCGTAGTATTGATATGGTTTCTAATACCTACTTTAAGCTTGGTGCGCGTATGGGCTTACATTGGTTCCTTGACCAAATCACCAACCAACCAGTTGCAAACCACTGGCAAGCACTTGCTCGTGCTTCATACCGTGAAGAGTTGGATTGGCAACAACGCACATTATCAGCTGTGGTACTTAATAGCTTTGCTGCAGACAGCAAAGACATTGATGCACAAATTGATGAGTGGATGGATAACCAAGATCTACTATTACAACGTTGGAAGCAGATGCTATCTGAGTTCAAAACATCGCAAAGCCATGATTTTGCGAAATTCTCAGTGGCACTTCGTGAACTAATGTTGTTAAGCCACAACTGTGACACTTCCAAATAAGTGAAAAGTCGTTAGAATACATACCCCAGCTCGCTGGGGTATTTTTTTGCCCTTAATTTGCAATGGTCCGTTTATAAACGGCTACCTTGTTTATTTTTACCTAAGGAACAAACCATGTTTTATGATCTAGCTCGCCGTTTTATGTTTACCCGTGATGCGGAGTGGGCTCATGAATTTGCACTTAATAATTTACGCCGATTTGCTCATACGCCATTGAGTGCTGCGTGGTCTCAATCTGTCCCTAATAAACCCGTCAATTTTCTAGGTTTAGAGTTTAAAAACCCAGTCGGTTTAGCGGCAGGCTTAGATAAAAATGCTGAGTGTATTGATGCTTTTTCGCAAATGGGTTTTGGTTTTGTAGAAGTAGGTACTGTTACACCACGTCCGCAAGCGGGTAACGATAAACCGCGAATTTTCCGTTTGCCTGAATCAAATGCGATTATTAACCGCATGGGCTTTAACAATAAGGGCGTTGATAACCTAGTTAACAATGTTAAAGCAGCGAAATACGACGGTATTCTAGGTATTAATATTGGTAAAAATAAAGATACACCTAACGAGCAGGGTAAAGATGATTACATTCACTGTATGCGTAAAGTATTTGAGCATGCATCGTATATCACAGTAAATATTTCTTCACCGAATACCCCAGGTCTTCGTGACTTACAATATGGTGAAGCGCTTGATGACTTATTGCAAAGCTTAAAGAATGAACAACTTGATCTAGCTGCTAAACATAACAAACAAGTGCCTATGCTAGTTAAGATCGCCCCTGATCTTGATGAAGTTCAAATTGGCCAAGTTAGTGAGTCATTGATCAACAATAAGATCGATGGTGTTATTGCTACAAATACCACGCTTGAGCGCGCGATGGTACAAGGTCAACAATACGCAAACGAAGCGGGCGGTTTATCTGGCCAACCAGTTCGTCAGCGTTCAACCCACGTGGTTAGTGAGCTTAAGCGTTTAACCGAAGGTAAACTACCTATCATTGGTGTGGGTGGTATTGATGATGCGGATTCTGCAAAAGAGAAATTTGCAGCTGGTGCAGACCTTGTACAAGTTTACACTGGATTCATTTATAAAGGCCCAGAATTGGTAAAAACGATCCTAAATAGCTTATAAGGATCAGTTATCTAAGCAATTGATCATTAATAAAATGTTCTAAGAAATCATTTTATTAATGGTCTGCTTTAGTTATAATTTATGATTAATCGCACAGTATTTATTCGTTAGGGAGGAGACATGTTACAAGCATCTAAGCAATGGAAATGGCTTGCTTGTGCGAAAAATAATCGTCTTTTGGTTGACCTTGACCAAGATATGCAACTGTGCACGCCTTACAAACTTCGCCAACTTACTGATGCTGTTTTACAAGAGCCAAACTTTAGCCTTGAAGATGCTGCATTTTATCAGCAAGTTTATCAATACCTCGAAACATTCTCACTGTGGAACCCTGCACAGCTTTGCCAAATCGCGCTAAATGCCACTGCGGTGAAATTTCATTTAAAGCCTGTACTTGCAAAAAGTTGGTTCTTTCATGAGTATCATGGCAGCCAGCCAAGTGTTGAAGCAGTGGTTAAATTGTGCTCGCAGGCACAAGAAGGTGAGTTTTTAATTGTTGACCACTCGAGCGAAGCCTCAGTGTGTATTAACCTAAGCCAACACTTTCAATTAGACGAAAACCTTTCTCTTAAACAGTTTGAGGCTATTAAGGTTTTAAATAACCGTATCAATCCTGTTTATATTCAACAAAAACAGTTTAAATCTGCCTAATATCCCTGCAAATGTTGGCGTTTTTGTTCGCCAAGCTATGCTATAATCCTGCGCAATTAGCATTTAAGGGTTTTTACTTTGCAATTTATCGCACTTACTTCTATCGGAATAGAAAATTTACTTGTTGATGAGCTTACAGCACTCGGTGCCGAAGTCTCAAAACAAACCGTGGGCTCTGTACGTTTTGAAGCAGATAGCTTATTAGCACAAAAGATTTGTTTATCGAGCCGTTTTGCGACTCGTATCATGATGCTGATAGAAGAAAAAGAAGGCGTAAAAGACAAAGACAGCCTTTATCAATTTGCACGCTTACAGCCTTGGCAGGAGTGGTTTGGCCCTAAGCAAACCTTTGCTGTTGATTTTAGTGGTACAAATAACGATTTAAAAAATACGCAATTTTCAGGTCTAGTTGTAAAAGATGCGATTGTTGATTACTTCGCGGATTTATTCGAGCAACGTCCTGATGTTGATAAATACAATGCCAATGTACGTGTTGTAGCAAGATTGAACCGTCAAGGTGTTGCGCTTTATATCGATTATTCAGGTCCGCGTTTATCTGAACGTGGTTATCGTCAAGATCAAGGCAAAGCGCCAATTAAGGAGCATTTAGCTGCTGCCCTTGTAAAAAGAAGTGGTTGGCTTGAAAACGTGCAACAACCTTTATTCGATCCATGTTGTGGTTCGGGTACCATTTTAATTGAAGCTGCAAGCATGGCACGCAATGAAGCGCCAGGCTTATTCCGTGAAGGTTTTGCTTTTGAGCGCCTGCCTAGTTTCCGTATTCAAAAGTACAAAGAATTAAAAGCAGATTTAACTGCACAAATTACAGATCCTAAACTTTGGCTTATTGGCCATGATATTGACGGAAGTGTGATTGCAAAAGCTCAAGAAAATGCAGAGCGTGCTGACCTTGGTAATGTTATTAAGTTTAAACAAAGCGATGCCACTAAGTTAACCTCCGTTGCGAAACTACCTGGTGTAGTGATTTCAAACTTACCTTATGGTGAACGTTTAGGCTCAATGGCTGAGCTGGTTAACTTACACCGTAGCTTAGGTGTTGGCTTCAAAAAGCACTTTAATCATTGGAAACTTGCTTTGCTTGGCACTGACGAAAGCTTATTTAAGTTATTAAAGTTAGTTAAGTTAAAACGCTATAAGTTTAAAAATGGCCCGTTAGATGTTGTATTAAACCTCTACCAACTAGACGATAAACAAGTAGAACTTAGCAAAGAAGATAAGCCAGCTCTTAACTTTGAAGGTTCAACCGCCTTTGCAAACCGTTTAAAGAAAAATAAGCAAAATTTAAAGAACTGGTTAAAGCAAAATAAAGTGAGCTGCTACCGTGTTTATGATGCGGATATTCCAGAATATAACGTAGCTGTTGATGTGTACGATGATTCTGCGGTTATTTTTGAATATGCTGCACCGAAAGAAATCGACGATAATACGGCTCAAAAACGTTTGCAAGATGTGATCAGCTTGACCGCTGAGCAGTTAAATATCGCACCAGAAAACATTGCGGTTAAAGTGCGTAAAAAACAAAAAGGTGAAGAACAATATACCAAGGTAGCAAAACAAAATCGTACGCAAGTCGTTGAAGAGTTTGGCGCTAAATTCAAAGTTAATCTATTTGATTATCTAGACACTGGTTTGTTCTTAGATCACCGTTTAGCTCGTCGTTATATTCAACAAAACGCACAGGGCAAACGCTTCTTAAACTTATTTGCTTATACGGGCAGCGCATCTGTGCATGCTGCTGTGGGTGGTGCCAAAGCGATTACCACGGTTGATATGTCAAAAACCTACTTAAAATGGGCACAAGAAAACTTTGCCCTTAACGACATTAGCAATACACGTTATCGTTTTGAGCAAGCAGACTGCTTGAAGTGGCTTGAGTATGCACAAGGCCAATATGATTTAATTTTCTTAGATCCACCGACGTTCTCAAACTCAAAACGTATGAAAGATGCGTTTGATGTTCAGCGCGACCACATCAAACTTCTTACCTGGGTTAAGAAGATTTTAAGCCCGAACGGTACGCTTATATTCTCAAACAATAAGCGTGGCTTTAACATGGATGAAGTAGGACTAATGGGGCTGGGTTTAAAAGCAGAAAACATTTCTGACAAGACTTTATCACCAGACTTTAAACGTAATAAGCAAATTCATAATAGCTGGCTTATTACTCATGGCTAATTTTACCCTTTATCACACCGATGGCTGTCATCTGTGTGAAATGGCCGATGAATTATTAATTGCTGCAAACGCTTCGTTTGTAGCAAAAGACATTATGGACAGTGAACAGCTGATTGAACTTTACCAAACCAGTATTCCGGTTGTGGAATCACATCAAGGCGAGAAATTATTTTGGCCTTTTGATGCTGAGCAATTAGCGCAATTTATTGCTGATAATAAAGAATAAGAGTAGTAATCACGATGGATTTAATCAGAATAGCCAAAGCTCAACTAGCTTATGGTACGCATCCGCTACTAGATGATGCCGATGCCGTTATTGAGTCAGGTGAGCGTGTTTGTATCGTTGGTCGAAACGGGGCAGGTAAATCAACACTACTAAAAGTGCTTGATGGCCAAGTGACTTTGGATGATGGCGAAATCAACCAATTAGGCGGTATTCGCATTTCACGTTTAGAGCAAGATCCACCAAAAGGGGCGGCAGGCTCAGTATTTGATTATGTAGCTCAGGGTATGCCTGACATCGCTAACTTACTGATAGAATATCACCAAGTTAGTAATCAAATGCAAACAGACTATAACGATAAATTGCTCAACAAATTAGAGCGTTTATCTAATCAATTAGAAACTGTTGATGGCTGGCGCTTTGATACCCGTATTCAGCTCGTTTTATCTCGTTTAGAGCTAGACCCAGAAGCCAAGCTTGAATCATTATCAGGTGGTTGGTTACGTAAAGTTGCGCTTGCAAGAGCCTTGGTTAGTGAACCCGATTTACTGCTACTTGATGAGCCTACCAACCACTTAGATATGAGTAGTGTTATTTGGCTTGAGCAGTTTTTAAAAGAGTTTAAAGGCGGTATCGTTTTTATTTCTCACGACCGTGCATTCATTCGAGCAGTTGCAACCCGTATTCTTGACTTAGACCGTGGTAAGCTGGTTTCGTACCCTGGCGATTACGCGACGTACCTTGAGCAAAAAGCGCATGATTTAAAAGTAGAAGAAACACAAAACGCACTATTTGATAAACGCTTAGCAGAAGAAGAATCGTGGATCCGCCAAGGTATTAAAGCACGTAGAACGCGTAATGAAGGCCGTGTGCGCGCTTTAAAAGAGTTACGTAAAGAGCGTAAGCAGCGTGTTGATCAGGTCGGTAAAACCGATTTCAATATTGAAACAGCGGATCGTTCAGGTAAATTAGTATTCGAAGCGAAAAACATCGGTCATGCATTTAAAGATAAAGTGATCGCGAAAGATTTCTCGACCCTTGTTATGCGTGGCGATCGTGTTGGCCTTGTCGGACCCAATGGTATTGGCAAAACAACACTGCTTAAAATTTTATTTGGTGACTTAACACCAGATAGCGGCAGTGTTAAGCAAGGTGTTAATTTAGAGTTTGCTTATTTTGACCAGTATCGTCAAAAGCTTGATGAAGAAGCCACAGTACAAGATAACGTAGCTGAAGGTAAGCAAGAAGTGATGATGGGCGGGCGCTCACGTCATGTACTTGGTTACTTGCAAGACTTCTTATTTCCACCGGCAAGAGCGCGTACGCCAGTAAAAGCACTTTCAGGTGGTGAGAAAAACCGCTTATTATTAGCAAAGTTATTTTTAAAGCCATCTAACATTATTGTTCTCGATGAGCCAACCAATGATCTTGATATTGAAACCTTAGAGCTCTTAGAAGAGATCATCAACCAATATCAGGGCACTGTGCTGATTGTAAGCCATGACCGTGAATTTATTGATAATACCTGTAATTCTGTATGGGCATTTGAAGGTAACGGCAAGATCACTGACATTGTCGGAGGCTATAGCGACTATGAAGCGTATGCAGCTCATTTAGCTGAGCAAGAAAAACAACAACAGCAACAAATTAAGCAAGAAAAGCCGGCCGTTGTTAGCCAAGATAAAACACCAAACAAAAGTAATAAACTCTCTTACAAATTAAAACTTGAATTAGAAGAATTACCCAGTAAAGTGGAACAACTTGAAAAAGCGTTAGACGCTCAGCAAGTTGTGGTTAATGACCCTGACTTTTTTAAGCAAGATGCTGCAATTACAACAGAAGCATTGAACCATTTAGCCGAGTTAGAGTCTGAGCTTGAAGTCGCTTTTGAGCGCTGGGAAGAACTCGAAGATTTAAAGAATCAGTAGTAAGGATTAAAATGAAATACAAATTACTCGCTGCCAGTATTTTAGCCACCCTAAGTACCTCAGCGATGAGCGCAACCTATAAATTAGAAGAATTAGGTGGGCTAGACGGAGCAAAACATAATTACGTAACAGATGTCAGTGAGAATGGTCATATTATAGGCTTAGCTAATGGGTTATATAATTTCCCAATAGATATTTCTTATCTCGATTTCACAGATTCATCTTTTGAGAGTGCTTATAATGCAACGAAAGATGCGTATGAAAAGATAGGCAAAGAAATTACCTTTACACTTGATGATATTGAAAATAATGATGCGGTTCATACGAATGCTGATGCTCATGCATTTATGCTTAGTTATATCACGAGTTCAAATCCGGGGCGTCTAACTGATTCTGAATATCAGAAAGTATCCAATGGAGTTGCCACTGTATATACGAGTGAAGGTGTAACAGAACAAGTTATATTTGATGAACAATCACTTGATTATGATGGATTAACGCGCTCAACTACAAACCTTCTAACTGCTGTTTCAGAAGATGGTGTTATGGTAGGATGGGGAAGCGATCCTTATGAGAAAACTTCTTTTACTCAAACAGATGAAGATGAAGAAGAGACTCACTTTTTAAGAGACTTTATCAGCCGAGCATTGGTGATCTCAGAAGCAGGTGATAAAGTACCATTAGCACCAGAATTTGATGAGTATGGTGGTTTTAGTGCTGCATACGACATAATTCAAACAAATAGTGGCTATGATGTCGTAGGCACTGTTTCAGTGGGTATCGCAGAGGATCCTTTAGAGGATATTGAAGAAAAATGTGATGGTGAAGATGAACCCGTTTCGGATTGTGTCGAGGTTTATAACAGAAGTTACAACAGTGGTATTTTTAATAAACGAGCTGTTAAGTGGTCACTGGATAACAATTTAAATGTAACTAATACAGAATTGTATGGCATTGGGCTAACACCAGAAGACGATGAAGGTATCGCATTTAGAAGTAGCGCCTATCTTATTAACGAAAATGGATTAATCGCCGGAACATCAGATGTTCGCTACAAGGATACTGATACAGTAGTAACCATGCCAGTTGTTTTTGAGAACGGTGAAGTTAAAGAATTTTTAGACCAAGAAGACGGGTGGGATTCTGGTCAGGCTTTCGCTCTCAATAATGACGATGTGATAGTTGGTTATGCCAACAAAATTATTGAAGGTGGTTATAGGACTAAGTTTTATTACTATGATAAAAAAAGTGGAAGTGTAGTTTTTCCAACAGATTTTTTCTCAAGTTCTAGTTCAGTTGCAAATGATATTAATGATAAAGGTATTGTAGTTGGTCAGGGTGAAACTGACATCTATAATACATCATCACGTCGCCGTGAAGGTTTCATTTACACTATTGGTGAAGACTCAATTGTTAACTTAAACGATTTATTACCTTGTTATGAAGACGATGGTGAGACTCGTTATAAATACACAATAGCTGAGGCTAAAGCTATTAATAACGATAATGAGATTTTTGGAGTTGCTACTAAAACAGTAGAAAAAACCGATACATTCGGCAATGTAACGGTAGATGTTGATGGCAATATCGAATATGAAAGTATTGCTGTTGCTGTTAAGTTAACACCAATTGATGGCAGTGTTGAGGAATGTCCTGCAGAAGAGATTGAACAATACGAGCGTCAATCAGCAAGCTTCCCATGGTATGCTTTATTGCTATTACCATTTGCAGCTGCACGTCGCTTCTTTAAAAAGTAATCGTTTCGTAATCGAGACTTACTAATCAATATTAAAAAACCCAGCTTTAAGCTGGGTTTTTTGTCTATACTGAAATCAGTTATTTTTTATGGCGATGTATCCATGCTTTTCGGACTGAGCGTTTCCAAAGCATGTCAGTAGCAAAATAACCGATGATAGCAGCAGCAGTAGCACAAATAAGTGAGCCAACTAAAAAGGCTGGGCCAATTGTTGTAAGGCTATCTATAAACCATTGCCAGCTTGGTTCAAATTGGAAGTGCTGTTGTGGCTGAGCAAGGGCAATCGTGCCTACAATATATGAACAATAGAAAATAGGAGGCATGGTTAGTGGGTTAGTGATCCACACGGTTGCAACAGAAATTGGTAAATTTACTCGAAATGGAATAGCCAGGGCGGCTGCAAGAACCATTTGAAAAGGAACAGGGATGAACGCAAAAAATAAACCAACCGCAAATGCACCACGTGCTGAGCGTCTATTTAAGTGCCATAAATTGGCATCATGCAATAAACGACCAAAAATTCTTAAATACTTGTGTTCTTTTACCTTGTTATGATCTGGTAAAAAGCGTTGGATCGTTTTCTTAGCCATTTAAAGCAACCATTTACATCTATTTGGTTATGCAGCGGCTTTGTCATAGGCTGTTTTTTCACCCTATATACATTTGACACTGCGGCGTTTTATATAATGAGTTTTGCTGTATTGCTAGCAGGTGCCTATTTTAAGCCTTTTTTAACTCTATTGTCAGGGTTTATTTGCGCTATTTTGGTAGTGATTTTTCATTACTTCGTCTTTTACTCAATCTCTGACTGTCAAATCGATTATCAACAAAGCCGATTAGTTCGATTTGAGGTAGTTGAAACATACAGTGAACAAAGCCCTTACTACATTAAAGCAAGTCTGAAACATATTGAATCTTGCCCTACAAGCATCCGACCTGCTCCTAATGCAATGCTCAGCATTACTTCAGATAAACCGGTTACTAGTGGAGATGAATTAAGCGCAGTACTCAAACTTAAACCTTATCGATCAGTAAAAAATTTCTACAGTTTTAGTAGAGAACGGCAAGCATTACTTGAGCGAGTATTTTATAAAGGCCGAAGCGTAGGAGAGATAAGCTATTTAAATCATCATCAATATGACTCCCTGCGTGTTAGTTACCGCACTTATATTGATAAAATTACGGCAAACACACGATTACAATGGCTTTATTATGCGCTTTTAACCGGTGACAAAAGTAAAATAGGTTATGAAGATAGAAAGCACTTGCGTGAATTAGGATTGTCTCATCTACTTGCTATTTCGGGTCTTCATATCGGACTTATCTTCGCAGTCGGTTTTTATAGTAGTAAGTGGCTGTTAAGAGTGAGTCACTTTCGTGTAAGCCAATCAATTCAATTAAATAAGCTATTTGTTGTAATAGGGTTCAGTTGCTCGCTCGTTTATGTTTACTTAAGTGATTTTATAGTTTCTGCAAGCCGGGCGCTGCTAATGTTAGGCTGCTACCTTGTAATCTATAACTTAGGAAAAAACCCAGTGCGTTGGCGTTCAATTTTGTACGCCTTGAGTGTGGTGTTGTTTATAGACCCATTTACGCTGTTGAATCCTGGGCTCTATTTCAGTTTTTTGGCCGTTACGGTCATCTTTCTACTGACTAAAAAAACAATTAATTTGTCACTTAGTTTTTTAAAGCGATTTGTACAGCTACTGCAAGTTCAATGCGCTTTATTTGTTGGTTTACTACCGCTATCCTTATATTACTTCTCAGGTACTAGCGTGATAGGTTTATTGATTAACCTTATTGCTGTGCCCTTGGTCGGTGTGCTGTTATTGCCTTTGTTGATTTTTTATAGTCTGATTTCTAGCCTACTGGATATTTCAGGTCTGTTATCACTTATCGACATTGCCCTGTATTTTAGTTATCAACTATTGCTTTCTATCCCTAATGACTGGCGTTGGTTGTCGTTCAATGAGTTTAATTTCTCATTATTGATCATCAGTTACATAACACTTCTGCTGTTGTACTTTAGCCCTAATAAATATGTGTGTTTAATTCCTGTTTGTATATATGCCGTTGATAGTAAATTACAGCCAGAAGCTAAGTTTCAGTTGGATGTGTTTGATGTCGGGCATGGCTTAATGGTGATGGTAAGAAGCAAAAATAAAGCGATAATTTATGATTTAGGCCCACAGTATTTTGGCCGTTATGATTATGTACACCGCGTATTACTTAACAACATCAATAAACAGCAGCTATCTGTGATTGCCACCATAATAAGCCACTTAGATAACGATCATTCTGGCGGTTTAGCCAGTTGGAAAGAGGCTGGCTATCAACACACTTTAGCTACTTTTCATCCTCAGGGGCTGTTAAATAAGTGCAAAACAACCACCATCAAACTTGCTGAGCTTAATATCAGAAGTTTTACAGCAAAGGTAGAAAAAGCGAGTCGCAATGACCAATCTTGCTTATTAAAAGTAACAGGTTTTAATTATTCACTTTTACTAACTGGAGATATATCAGCAGCGGCAGAAGCTAAACTTGTTGAAGAGGAGGTGGATTTACGAGCGACTATTTTAATAAGCCCCCATCATGGTAGTAATACCTCGTCAAGTTATGAATTTATAGATGCAGTAAATCCTGAAGTAGTTATCCATTCATCTGCTTACCAAGGGCAATGGCACTTTCCTCACCCAGAGGTTGTAAATCGTTATAACCAACACCATATACAGCAGTTATCGACGGCAAAGTATGGCCATATACGCATAAAATTTTATTCAGATACGTATCGCTTAGAATTTGCGCGAGAGCAGGAAAGTTATTGGTTCGAACAAGATTGACGTTTTGTTTTTACCCCCTAAAGGCTACAATAGTCGAAGTCTATGAATAAGAGAGTGTTATGGATCAAACTACATCCCAAATCTATAAGCGATTAATCAGTTATGTGGGTGATTATAAGTTAATCGCGTTTTTCGCCATTGTAGGCATGATTGGCTATTCAGCCATGGATGCATTGTTTATCAATTTAATGAAGCCCTTCATTGATGAAGGTTTAAATGATCGTAACACTGATGTTTTAACTTATGCACCATTTGTTGTGATTGCATTGGTATTAGGTCGTGGCATGTTTAACTATATGTCGTCGTACTGTTTAAGTTATGTTGGCTCTCAAGTTGTAAGAACGTTGCGCCAACAATTATTCGAACATATTTTACATCTGCCGGTGTCTTTTCATGATAAAAATTCAAATGGCGATTTAATCTCTAAAATCACCTTTGATACTGAGCAGGTTCAACAAGCCATTACCAAAGCCCTGTTAATTGTTGTAAGAGAAGGGGCCTTTGTTGTTTTCTTACTTTTCAATATGTTTTATACCAGTTGGAAGCTATCACTGATATTTTTAGTCATTATTCCGCTGGTGGCTGTGATTGTTGCCTTTGTATCGAAACGTTTTCGTATGATTTCGAAAAAAATCCAATCTGCTATGGGCCAAGTAACTCGCAGCTCAGAGCAAATGTTATCTGGTCACAAGGTGATTCATGGCTTTGGTGGTCAACAGCAAGAGATATCGCAATTCTCGGCTATTAATAATCATAATCGTCAGCAGCGCATTAAAATGGATGCAACTAAAGCGTTAAGCGTTTCTGTTATCCAAATTTTGGCAGCAAGCGCGATGGCCGTGATTTTATGGGTTGTTTCTATGCCGTCGATGATTGATACCATCAGTTCAGGTGACTTCGTATTACTTATTTCATCAATGATGATGTTATTACGGCCACTGAAGCAACTTTCAAACGTTAATAGTGATTTACAACGAGGTATTTCTGCAGCGCAAAGTATCTTTTTAGTACTTGATGAAGAAGTAGAAAAAGACACAGGCACCTACAGCGTTGATAAAGTAACTGGGAAAATTGAAGTAAACAATGTGACCTTTAAATACCCAACGAAAGATGAACCTGTATTAAAGAATTTATCACTTTCGATTAATGCCGGCGAAAGCATAGCATTGGTTGGCCGTTCTGGCTCAGGTAAATCGACCATCTCAAATTTATTGCCGCGTTATTATGAGCTTGAAGGTGACAGTGAAATTTTGCTTGATGGCGTCAACATTGCTGATTACAAACTGACAGACTTACGTAAGCAATTTGCACTGGTTTCACAGCAAGTGGTTTTATTTAACGACACCATCACGAATAATATTTGCTATGGCCTTGACCGCGAATTAACAAACGAGGAGTTAATGGCGGTTGCTAAGCAAGCCCATGTTTGGGAGTTTGTTAAAGACTTACCAGAAGGTTTAGATACCATGGTGGGTGAAAATGGCGTTATGTTATCAGGCGGTCAGCGTCAGCGAATAGCCATAGCACGTGCAATATTAAAAGATGCCCCTATTTTGATTCTTGATGAGGCGACATCTGCGCTTGATACTGAATCTGAAAAACTTATCCAGCAAGCACTTGATAGCTTAATGAAAGAAAAAACATCGATTGTGATAGCACACCGTTTATCAACAATAGAAAACAGTGATTGCATTTATGTCATCGACCATGGTCAAGTTATCGAAAAGGGCACGCATGGCGAGCTACTTGAAAAAGACGGTACCTATAGTGCGTTATGTAAGATGCAGTTTGGTGAGCAGTAGTGAGTGTTATTGAAAAAAGCTGGTATAAAAAACCAGGTTTATTAAGCATTTTACTCTTGCCTTTGAGTGTGCTTTTTTGGCTTATCTCAACGCTTCGTGCTTTGTTTTATAAGCTAAATATACTTAAGGCTTTTAAAGCGCATGTTCCTGTCATTGTTGTTGGTAACATTAGTGTGGGTGGAAACGGCAAAACGCCCTTTGTTATTTGGCTTGCTGAGTACTTACAGCAGCAAGGTTTAAAAGTGGCTGTGATCAGTCGTGGCTACGGTGGTCAGTCTGATTCGTATCCACTGTTAGTGACAGAACAAACGACGACAACGCAAGCAGGTGACGAACCTGTACTTATTAAACGCCGCCTAGGTTGTGTTGTAATGGTTGGCCCTGACCGACAAGCTAGTATAAAAAAATTAGAGCAACATGATATCGATGTCATTATTTCTGATGATGGCATGCAGCATTATAAAATGGCGCGTGATATCGAGTGCTGTATTGTTGATAGTGAACGCCAATTTGGTAACGGTTTATTAATGCCTGCAGGTCCACTTCGTGAAACAAAAGCGCGCTTAAAATCGGTTGATTTAGTCATAGAAAATGGTGGCAACGCACAAAGCCGCTATGATTTAGCGTCAAGCCCATTTCGAACCGTGAGTAATTCAGAACTTGCCAATTCAGTTCAAGATAAAGGTCATGCGGTCAGTGCTATTGGTAACCCCAAACGCTTTGAAATAAGTCTTGAGCTGCAAGGTATTAACTTACTATCTACTCATCATTTTCGTGATCATTATGCCTACCAAGCAAATGACTTTAGCGATTTTGCAGATGACGCTGTATTTATGACAGAAAAAGATGCCGTTAAATGCTTTAGTTTTGCTAAACCAAATTGGTATTATTTACCTGTTGATGCAAAGCCAACAGCAGCAGTTATCGAAAAACTTAATTTATTATTAAAACAAAAAGGGATCCTCAATGGCCTTTGATACAAAATTACTTGAAATTATCGCTTGCCCAGTGTGTAAAGGTAAATTACGTCTTGATAAAGAGAATCAAGAGCTTATCAGTACTGCTGCGAAATTAGCGTACCCAATCAAAGACGATATCCCGGTGCTTTTAGAAAATGAAGCCCGTGAATTAAGCCAAGAAGAGGTTGATAAGTGGAATTCGTAGTCGTTATCCCAGCTCGCTACGCATCGACGCGTTTACCAGGTAAACCACTTGCTGATATTTGTGGTAAACCAATGATCCAACATGTGTATGAAAAAGCAGTTGCGTCAGGTGCATCACAAGTTTATGTAGCGACTGATCATCAAACAGTGTTTGATGCAGTAAAGAAGTTTACTGATAATGTATTGATGACACGAGAAGATCACCAATCAGGCACAGAACGTTTAGCTGAGGTTGTTGAACAGTTAAAACTTGAAAGTGACACTATTGTTGTCAACGTGCAAGGTGATGAGCCTTTATTGGCAAGCGAAAATGTATCTCAAGTTGCCATGCTACTTGCTGATTCTGATGCGCCAATGGCGACTTTGAGCACCAGCATTGATGAGATTGACGATATATTTAATCCCAATTGCGTGAAAGTCATTAACGATGCAGACAACAACGCACTGTATTTTTCGCGCTCGCCAATCCCTTATCATCGTGATGCGATGATGAATGATGACCGAGATAAGCTAAATCTTGCTGATTTTGCGCGCCATATTGGTATTTATGCTTATCGTGCTGGCTTCATTAAAGACTACATCGAATTACCAGAATCTCGATTAGAGCTTTTAGAGTCATTAGAGCAGCTTCGTGTACTTTATCATGGTCACAAAATTAAAATCGCAAAAGCTCTGTGTGCACCGCAAGCAGGCGTAGATACTCCTGAAGATTTAGCGCGCGTTATTGCAGTGCTTGGCAACTAAAAAATGCATGATGTAAACAATGTTCATCTTCATGCCATTGAAGATGACTTCTTTGTTTTTTATAAACCAGCAGGAGTGAGCTTTCATAGTGAACAATGTGCTGGTTTTGTCGTACTTGCTGAAGAGCTTGTTAATGAAAAGCTCTATCCGGTTCATCGGCTAGATAAAGTGACATCAGGTTTAATTATATTAGCCCGTAACAAAGAAGCTGCAGCCGAATTCACTTCACTATTTTCTGATCATAAAATAAAAAAGTTTTATCTCGCAGTGAGTGATGCTAAGCCTAAGAAAAAGCAAGGTTGGATAAAAGGGGATATGCAAAAAAGTCGTCGTGGTGCATTTAAGCTGTTAAAGAGCCAAGCGAATCCTGCTATCACACGCTTTTATTCAAAAAGTATTCGACCAGGGCTTCGTGCATACTTGTTAAAGCCATTCTCTGGTAAAACACATCAGCTTAGAGTCGCAATGAAAAGCTTAGGTGCGCCAATTCTAGGTGATAGTACCTATGCGGGTAGTGAAGACGAGCGCACAAACTTGCATGCCTATGCACTACAATTTAGCTATAAAGGGCAGCTTAAAGAATATCGATGCGATTACACTTTAGGTGCTCATCTTAATGAAGTTTTTAACTCAGACGAATTCAAAGAGTGGACAGCTCCTTGGACGTTGGATTGGTAAATGAAAGAAACAACACAAGACATCCGTTTTGGTGGCATTAAACGTTTATATGGTCATCAACAATTTGATTGGTTACAACAAGCACATTTTTGTGTCATTGGTATTGGTGGCGTAGGTAGTTGGGCTGCTGAAGCATTGGCTCGAACGGGTGTAGGGCAACTAACCCTCATTGATTTAGATGATATTTGTGCAACCAATGTTAATCGTCAAATTCATGCTTTAACTGGCACCGTAGGCGAAGCAAAAGTAGAAGCGATGAAAACACGTTGTGAGTTGATAAACCCAGATATCAAAATTAATGTTATTGACGATTTCATTACGCTAGATAACATTCGTGAGCATATTAAAGGCTTTGACTATGTAATTGATTGTATTGATGCTGTAAAAGAAAAAGCTGCGCTTATTGCTCACTGTAAACGCATAAAACTACCGGTTATTACCACCGGAGGAGCAGGCGGGCAAACCGACCCTAGTCAAATCAGTTTTGGTGACGTTGCAAAGACAACTCATGATCCATTGCTTGCAAAAGTACGTTATATTTTGCGAAAACAGTACAACTTTAGTAGCAATCCAAAGCGAAAATTTAACGTCGATTGTGTTTATTCTACAGAGCAGCTTGTATATCCAACCTCCGAAGGTGAGGTTTGCCAAGCAAAACAAGGTGCAGATGGTTCAATGAATATGGACTGTAATAATGGTTTTGGCTCTGCAACCATGGTAACAGGCAGCTTTGGCTTTTTTGTTGCAGCCAAAGCGATTAGAAAATACCTAGATAAAAAACAGCGTAGTTTATAAAACTTATTGTTTTTGTTCAGCCATGGTTTGAATTTTATCAACCATGGCTTTAATACCATTCCCACGAGAAGGGCTCAAATGGCTAATTAGACCGAGTCGTTCAAATTCATCATAGGCATTAATTTGCGTTGCTTGCTCCGGTGTTAGACCATTGTATAAGGCTAAAATTAAAGCCAGTAATCCTTTGACGATACGCGTATCTGAATCGCCTGCTAAAACAAGGCTATTTTCCGAGTGATCAAACTCAATATAAAGCCACACTTTACTTTCGCAGCCTTTAACTAGAGCATCATCTACTTTGAGTACTTCAGGCATAACAGGTAATTGCTTACCTAAGAGCATTATTTGGCGATATTTTTGCTGCCACCCAGCAGCTGTTTCAATGTTTTTACTAACGGCTTCAAACGCTGAATTCATAACTTATCCAAAATTAATCTAATAACTCAATACTACTTTTAACAGCACTGATAAAGGCATCGACATCAGCTTTAGTGTTATATAACGCAAAACTTGCTCGTACAGTCCCTGGTATGCCTAAATGACTCATTATAGGTTGCGTACAATGATGGCCACTACGCACGGCAACGCCAAATCCATCAAGTAGGGTGGCTAAATCAAACGGATGTTCATCGCGATAATTAAAACTAATGTTACCGATGTTATCTGTTTGGTTTGAATAGATATTAATACCATCAATAGCTGATAATTGTTTTATCGCATAGTCAAAAACTGTATGCTCATGTTGACGCATTTGCTGAAAATCTAACGATATTAAATAATTTATTGCCTCACTAAAGGCAATGACACCTGCAATATTGGGTGTTCCTGCTTCAAATTTACCCGGCGCATCACGAAAAGTGCTGTGTGTTAGGTTCACTGTTTCGATCATTTCGCCACCGGTTTGATATACATCGAGCGAATTTAACAGCTCAAATCGGCCATATAGGCCTCCTAAACCTGTCGGCCCGAGCATTTTATGGGCAGAAAACACGTAAAAATCACAGGAAATTTCTTGTAAATTAGGGCGTAAGTGCATCGCTGCCTGCGCACCGTCAACAATAGATATAGCATTAATGGCCTTACATGCATTAATGATCGGCGCTAAATCAGTAATATTACCAAGGGTATTTGATGCATGGGTAATAGCGACAATTTTAGGCTCTTGTTGTTTGATAAATTCACTACAGTGTACGCTATTAATAGTTAAATCATTTTCTATCGGCAAAATAATGACTTCTGCACCGGTGCGTTGTGCTAATTGTTGCCAAGGGACTATGTTGGCGTGGTGTTCAATGGCTGATAGGGCAATTTTATCGCCAGGGTTAAGCCTCGAAGCCAGACCATTTGCGATTAAATTAATCGATTCGGTTGCGCCTTTAGTCCACACTATCTCATTACTTCTTACAGAGAAATAATCTGCAAGTAGCGTTCGGGTCTGTTCATATTGGCGTGTCGCGTTTTCACTGAGTGTATGGCGGCCGCGGTGCACATTGGCGTTCTCATGGCTATAAAATCGGCTAAGAGCATTAATAACTGCCTGTGGCTTTTGCGAGGTAGCCGCTGAGTCTAAATACACCAAAGGCTGCTCATTGACTGTTTCATTCAGTATTGGAAAGTCAGCACGTATTTTTGTGATATCGAACATGAAAGGCCTTAAGCTACAAGAATGCGACGATTTTAATTACTTTGCACAAATAGACAAGTGCAGGGCAACAAAAAAGGCCGCATAGCGGCCTTTTTTAAACGCAAATTCGTATTAACGCTTGTCTGTTGGTACGTAATCGCGTGAAGTTTCACCAGTGTATAACTGACGAGGACGGCTGATCTTGTGACCAGGTTGAGAAAGCATCTCATCCCAGTGAGAGATCCAACCAACAGTACGTGACATTGCAAAGATTACAGTGAACATGCTTGTTGGAATACCGATTGCTTTTAAGATGATACCTGAGTAGAAATCTACGTTAGGGTAAAGTTTCTTCTCAACGAAGTATGGGTCTTCAAGTGCAATTTGCTCAAGCTTCATAGCGATATCAAGAAGTGGATCTTGAATGTTTAGCTCAGCAAGTACTTCGTGACATGTTTGACGCATTACTGTCGCACGTGGGTCGAAGTTTTTGTATACACGGTGACCAAAGCCCATAAGACGGAAAGGATCAGACTTATCTTTAGCTTTAGCAACGTACTCGTCGATACGGTCAACAGAGCCGATTTCTTCTAACATGTTAAGACATGCTTCGTTAGCACCACCGTGCGCAGGGCCCCATAGAGATGCGATACCAGCCGCGATACACGCGTAAGGGTTAGCACCTGAAGAACCAGCTAGACGAACAGTTGACGTTGATGCGTTTTGCTCATGGTCAGCGTGAAGCATGAAGATTTTGTCCATTGCTTTAGCAAGAACAGGGCTTACTTTGTATTCTTCAGCTGGTACTGAGAACATCATGTGTAAGAAGTTTTCAGCGAAGCTTAAGTCGTTACGTGGGTAAACAAACGGTTGACCTACATTGTATTTGTAAGCCATCGCAGCGATAGTTGGTAGTTTAGCAACTAGCTTGATTGCGCTTGTTTTACGTTGTGTTGCGTCAGTAATGTCTAAATCTTCGTGGTAGAAAGAAGAAAGAGCACCTACAACACCACACAGCATTGCCATTGGGTGAGCGTCAAAGCGGAAACCTTGGAAGAAGTTTGCGATTTTAGTATCAAGCATTGTGTTGTGCGTGATTTCTTGAGCAAACGCTTCGTATTGTTCTTTAGTCGGTAATTCGCCGTTTAATAGTAAGTAGCAAAGCTCGATGTAGTTTGATTCATCAGCTAATTGCTCGATTGGGTAACCACGGTGTAATAGAATACCTTTGCCGCCATCGATGTAAGTGATTGAAGATTCACAAGAACCGGTCGACATGAAACCTGGGTCGTAAGTGAAGTGACCGTGTGAACCTAACGTACGTACGTCGATTACGTCTTGGCCAGCAGTGCCTTGGTAAATTGGAAGTTCGATTGGATCAAGACCATCAATATGGACCGTGGCTTTCTTATCCGCCATCTATTTATCTCCTATTAAGATAACAACTCTGATTGTTATGTTCTGAATCTGTTTAAGCACATTCTTTTCATTTTAACGTGAAAGAGGGGTATAAAGTCAATTTTTATAAACATTATGCACAAATGGATAATAAATATTCTGTCAGGATTAAATATTATACTATTGGCTAATTCGCAAACGTCTCTTACTAAACAAGAATTGTAAAAAGACCTTTGGCTATATATACTATCCAAGGTTTTATACCGTATTGTCTGTAGGTAAACTTTATTTTTACATTTGAGTTTTGCATAAGTGTGAACTTTTTGTGTATCAACACGGTTTACTTAGATAGTTCCATCGAAATTCATTTTGATGGGTTTTAGAAAAACAAGTAGATGAGCCCGATAAGGGCAAGATGGGCAAGTAACTGTGAAAAAGCAAAGACCTGTAAATCTAGATCTAACAACTATATCTATGCCGGCAACGGCTAAAGCATCAATTTTACACCGCGTCACCGGTGTTGCATTATTTTTTGCTTTAACGTTTGTCATTTGGGCTTGGTCTGAGTCTCTTTCTTCTGCAGAAGGTTTTGAATTCGTCAAGGGTCTGTTCAGCGGATTCATTGCCAAATTCATAGCATGGGGCACCATTTCTGTATTGGCGTATCACTTAATTGGTGGTATCCGTCATATCATTATGGACATGGGTCACTGGGAAGAACTTGAATCAGGTAACTTCAGCGCTAAAGTTGCATTAGCTTTAGGTGTTGTAGCTGCAATTCTAGCAGGAGTGTGGATATGGTTTTAAATCAAGCAACTCTTAAACGTGATGGTGTACAAGATTTCGTATCACTACGTGCAACAGCATTAATAATCAGCGCTTACGCGATTTTTATTATCGGCTATTTTTTATGTACGCCAGAAGTCACTTTCGAAGCCTGGCAAGGCCTATTCTCTAACCTAGCAATGAAAGGGTTTACCTTAATTACCCTAGTTTGCATCATGGTTCACACCCGTATCGGCCTTTGGCAAGTTCTTACTGACTATGTTAAATGCGCTAAATTACGTGCTGTTTTAGGCTTTGTATTAAACCTTATGGCTGTTGCTTACGTAGCAATTGGTCTAATCGTTTTATGGGGTGTTTAAGTGAATTATTCTGTTCGTGAATTTGACGCTGTAGTGATTGGTGCCGGTGGTGCGGGTATGCGCGCAGCACTAGCTATCACTGAATCAGGCAAAACCTGTGCACTTATCTCAAAAGTTTTCCCTACACGTTCTCACACTGTGTCTGCACAGGGTGGTATTACGGTTGCGCTGGGTAACTCACATGAAGATAACTGGGAATGGCACATGTACGATACTGTTAAAGGTTCCGATTTTATCGGTGACCAAGACGCTATCGAATATATGTGTAAAACAGGCCCAGAAGCTATTACTGAATTAGAAAACATGGGTTTACCATTTTCTCGTTTTGAAAATGGCCGTGTTTATCAACGTCCTTTCGGCGGCCAGTCGAAAAACTTTGGTGGTGAACAGGCTGCACGTACTGCAGCAGCAGCTGACCGTACAGGTCACGCGTTATTACACTGTTTATACCAACAGAACGTTAAAAACAAAACTAACGTATTCTCTGAGTGGTACGCACTAGATTTAGTTAAAAACAGCGACGGTCACGTTGTTGGTTGTACAGCAATCGACATCGAGTCTGGTGAAGTTGTTTACTTCAAATCAAAAGCTGTTGTTTTAGCAACAGGTGGTGCAGGCCGTATCTATGCATCGACAACGAATGCACACATCAACACTGGTGATGGTGTTGGTATGGCTACACGTGCTGGCGTTGCAATGCAAGATATGGAAATGTGGCAGTTCCACCCAACAGGTATCGCCGGTGCCGGTGTACTTGTAACTGAAGGTTGTCGTGGTGAAGGTGGTTACCTTCTAAATAAAGACGGCGAACGCTTCATGGAACGTTACGCTCCAAATGCAAAAGACTTAGCGTCTCGTGACGTTGTTGCTCGTTCAATGATGACTGAGATCCGTGAAGGTCGTGGTTGCGATGGTCCTTATGGTCCACACATCAAGCTTAAGCTTGACCACTTAGGTGAAGAAACACTTAACTTACGTCTTCCAGGCGTATGTGACCTTGCGAAAACATTCGCACACGTTGATCCAGCTAAAGAGCCAATTCCAGTTATCCCAACATGTCACTACATGATGGGTGGTGTTCCAACTAACGTAAATGGTCAAGCATTACAAATTGATGCAAACGGCCAAGAGAAAGTAGTTGAAGGTTTATTCGCTGTTGGTGAGATTGCATGTGTATCTGTACACGGTGCTAACCGCCTAGGTGGTAACTCACTACTTGACTTAGTTGTATTCGGCCGCGCAGCTGGTAACTTCTTAGGTAAGTACCTTAACGGTGTTGAAGCAGGTAAAGATGCGTCTGATTCAGACCTTGAAGCATCACTTGCACGCTTTAACCGTTGGGAAAGCTCTAAAGCTGGCCAAGGTGAAGACCCAGTACAAATCAAGAAAGACCTACAAATGTGTATGCAACTTAACTTCTCGGTATTCCGTGAAGGTGATGCAATGGCAACAGGTCTTAAAGAGCTTAAAGAAATTCGTGAACGTCTTCAGTACGCTCGTCTTGACGACAAGTCGACTGAGTTCAACACTGCACGTATCGAATGTCTAGAGCTTGATAACTTGATGGAAACAGCTTACTCAACAGCAGTAGCTGCAAACTTCCGTACAGAAAGCCGTGGTGCACACTCTCGTTTTGACTTCCCAGATCGTGATGACGAAAACTGGTTATGTCACTCAATCTACGATCCTAAGAGCGAAGAAATGAGCAAACGTGATGTAAACTACGCGCCGAAACTGCGTGAAGCTTTCCCACCTAAAGCACGTACATACTAGGAGCGAGACGATGGCACAAGTACAATTTTCGGTTTATCGTTACAATCCAGATGTTGATAATGCACCACGTATGCAGGACTTCTCGCTAGAAACGCAAGAAGGCCAAGATATGATGGTATTGGATGCCCTTATGCAATTGAAGGAGCAAGATCCAACATTATCATTCCGTCGTTCATGCCGTGAAGGTGTGTGTGGTTCAGACGGTATCAACATGAATGGTAAAAATGGTTTAGCGTGTATCACGCCTTTATCAACGCTACTTAAAGGTGGCAAAGGTAAAATCGTAATTCGCCCATTACCAGGTTTACCTGTGGTACGTGACCTTGTTATTGACATGAGTCAGTTCTACACTCAATACGAAAAAGTTAAGCCTTACCTAATTAACGACACGCCAGCGGCGGGTGAGCGTCTTCAGTCAATCGAAGAACGTGATAAGTTAGATGGCTTATATGAGTGTATCTTATGTGCATGTTGTTCAACATCGTGTCCTTCGTTCTGGTGGAATCCAGACAAGTTCATCGGTCCTGCGGGCCTTCTTCATGCGTATCGTTTCTTGGCTGATAGCCGCGATACAGCGACTGAAGAGCGTCTTGCTGACCTTGACGATGCGTTCAGCGTGTTCCGTTGTCACAGTATCATGAACTGTGTTAGCGTGTGTCCAAAAGGTCTTAACCCGACCAAAGCAATTGGACAAATCAAATCAATGCTTTTAAACCGCGCTGTTTAAAGCTTGAATATGTAAGGTGGTTAAGTGATTAACCACCTTGTTTTTACAACAATTAATTTCTGCGCTAAAGAAAAGGGCTTATAAATGCACGAAGGTGTGATGAAGGCATGGCTAGAATCTTCTCACTTAAACGGCGGTAACGTTGCTTACGTAGAAGAGCTTTATGAAGCGTACTTAGATGATGCGACTTCTGTGCCAGAAGAATGGCGAGAAGTGTTCGAACAATTACCAAAAGTTGATGGTGTGGATGTTGACGTTAAACATTCAGAAGTTCGTTCACAATTTGCACAGCTTGCTAAAAACAAGCATAGAGAAGTAGTGGTAGCAGAGGGTGGCTCTGGTGATCCTAAACAGGTCAAGGTGCTACAACTTATTAATGCTTTCCGTTTCCGTGGTCACCAAAATGCCAACCTAGATCCATTAGGTATTTGGCAACGCGAACGTGTTCGTGATCTAGAATTAGAGTACCACGATTTATCTGAAGCTGATTTTGACCGTGAATTCAATGTGGGTTCGTTTGCTGTCGGTCGCGAAACCATGCCATTAGGTGAGCTATATCAAGCACTCAAAACGACTTATTGTGGGTCGGTTGGTGCTGAGTATATGCACATCACTTCAACTGAAGAAAAGCGTTGGTTACAACAACGTTTAGAATCAGTGCAATCACGTCCAACGTTCTCTAAAGAAGAAAAGCTACGTATCCTTAAAGGATTAACAGCTGCAGATGGTCTTGAAAAATATTTAGGGGCTAAGTTCCCTGGTGCAAAACGTTTCTCACTTGAAGGTGGTGATGCGTTAGTACCAATGCTTAAAGAACTAATTCATCGTGCAGGTGAAAGCGGACAAAAAGAAGCTGTTATTGGTATGGCTCACCGCGGTCGCTTGAACGTACTAGTGAACGTTTTAGGTAAAAACCCATCAGAATTATTCGATGAGTTCGCTGGTAAACACAAAGACACATTAGGCTCAGGTGATGTTAAATATCACATGGGTTATTCATCTGACTTTGCAACTAAGGGTGGCAACGTGCACATGGCACTTGCATTTAACCCGTCTCACTTAGAAATCGTTAACCCAGTGGTTATGGGGTCGGTACGTGCTCGTTTAGACCGTCTAGGTGATAAGTCAGGTATTAAAGCATTACCAATTACTATTCACGGTGACTCTGCAATCGCAGGTCAAGGTGTTGTACAAGAAACATTTAACTTATCGCAAACTAATGCATTTAGTTGTGGTGGTAGTATCCGTATCGTTGTAAATAACCAAGTTGGTTTCACAACGTCTAAACAGTCTGATGTACGTTCTACACCATACTGTACTGATATTGCGAAAATGGTTCAGGCACCAATTTTCCACGTTAACTCTGACGATCCTGAAGCGGTTGCATTTGTTACTCAAATCGCACTTGATTTCAGAAACCAGTTTAAACGTGATGTAGTGATTGATTTAGTATGTTATCGCCGTCATGGTCATAACGAAGCGGATGAGCCGAACGCGACTCAACCACTTATGTACCAAAAAATCAAAAAGCATCCAGTACCTCGTCTAATTTACGCAGACCAATTAGTTGCTGAAGGTTCATTCTCAGAAAATGAAGTAAAAGCACTTGCTGATGATTACCGTAACGGTTTAGACAAAGGCAACTGTGTTGTTGAAGAAATTCAACTAGAAACATCACACTCTTCTGATTGGGCTAAGTTTGTTGGTCACGATTGGGATGTTGAGTACGATGCAACAGTATCGGTTGAAAAGTTAAAAGAGCTTGGCGAAAAAGTAGCAAGCTTCCCAGAAAGCCACAAAGCACAGTCGCGCGTTAAGAAAATCTACGACGACCGTAAGTTAATGGCAACAGGTGAAAAACCACTTGATTGGGGTATGGCTGAAACACTTGCTTATGCAACGCTTGTTGATGCGGGTACAGATATCCGTTTAACAGGTCAAGATTCAGGTCGTGGTACATTCTTCCACCGTCATGCTGTTGTTCATAACCAAAAAGATGCATCAACATACTTGCCGCTGCAAAATATCAGCGAAAAGCAAGGTGCATTTGAAGTGTATGACTCAGTTCTTTCTGAAGAAGCGGTACTTGCGTTTGAATATGGTTACGCAACAGCTGAACCTACGTCACTTGTAATGTGGGAAGCACAGTTTGGTGACTTTGCGAATGGTGCACAAGTTGTATTTGACCAATTCTTAAGTTCAGGTGAGCAGAAGTGGGGTCGTTTATGTGGTCTTACATGTTTACTTCCACACGGCTACGAAGGTCAAGGTCCTGAGCATAGCTCGGCACGTTTAGAGCGTTTCTTACAGTTGTGTGCTGATCACAATATGCAAGTATGTGTTCCTTCAACTCCAGCGCAAGTTTATGCAATGCTTCGTCGTCAATCAGTACGTCCACTTCGTCGTCCATTGATTGTTATGACGCCTAAGTCGCTACTTCGTCACCCGTTGGCAACATCTTCACTTGAAGAGTTATCTGAAGGTGTGTTCCACAATATGATCGATGAAATTGATGATATTGCAGCAGATAAAGTAGAACGCGTTGTATTCTGTAGCGGTAAAGTTTATTACGAGCTACTACAAGAGCGTCGTAAGCAAGAATTAAATAACATTGCTATTGTTCGTGTAGAACAATTATATCCATTCCCACACGCTGAGATGGATACAATCATGCAGCGTTACCAACACGTTAAAGATTTTGTTTGGTGTCAAGAAGAGCCACAAAACCAAGGTGCATGGTATTGTTCTCAACACCACTTTGTTGATGCAATCCCAGCCGGTGCTAAATTAACTTACGCAGGTCGTAAAGCATCAGCATCACCAGCGTGTGGTTACATGTCAGTGCATAATAAAGAACAACAAGCGCTCGTTGCAGATGCGCTTACTATTGAAAAGAAAGGATAAGCAATGAGCACAGAAATTAAAGTTCCTGTACTTCCTGAGTCGGTTGCTGATGCTACTGTTGCAACATGGCACGTAAGTGTTGGCGACAAAGTAAGCCGCGACCAAAACTTAGTAGATATCGAAACAGATAAAGTTGTTTTAGAAGTTGTTGCACCAAATGACGGTGTAATCACTGAAATTTCACAAGAAGAAGGTGCAACGGTACTTGGCGAACAAGTAATTGCATTACTTGGTGATGCAGATGCTGCACCAGCAAGTGACGACTCTGCACCAGCTAAATCAGAAGACGCGCCAGCGGCGCAATCAGCACCAGCATCAGAAGGTAAAGAAGTGGACATTAAAGTACCTGTACTTCCAGAATCAGTCGCAGACGCGACAATTGCTACTTGGCACGTTCAACCAGGTGAAGCGGTAACACGCGACCAAAACCTTGTTGACATCGAAACTGATAAAGTTGTTCTTGAAGTTGTTGCTCAAGAAGACGGTATCATGGGTGAGCACATTCACGCTGAAGGCGAAACAGTACTTGGTGAGCAAGTAATTGGTACAGTTAAAGCGGGTGCAGCACCGGCAGCAGCAGCTCCTAAAGC
>NZ_PNCZ01000144.1:0-284 GCF_005887425.1 Pseudoalteromonas sp. S2721 | reverse complement strand
TTCAGGTCTCAAACAACGCTTAGCAGATGTGAAGTCTACTTATCTAATCCCTCCCTCTGAAGATACGCTTCATCAACTTGACCTCATTCGTGCTGCTGCAAAACCGTCGTTATTTCAAGATGCGATTCCCGATCCTATCAATATGCTTGCTGATATGGCGCAGGGGTCACTCGCACGGTTTGGTGCAATTAGGGAAGCTGCGGAAGGCGAAAGTGTTGGTCCCCAGTTAGTGGTCAACGCTAACGATGGGCAGTGGCAAGCGCTTAGCTGTGGGACCAGCTTGT
>NZ_PNCZ01000143.1:0-231 GCF_005887425.1 Pseudoalteromonas sp. S2721 | reverse complement strand
AATAATGTTCATGTCAGTTTAGATGTAGAAAAATTTCGCGAAAAAGCAGACGCCACTTTAGATGTAACCGGAGGCGAGCTGTTCGCTTCTACAGAACATCAAGTTATGTACGCAGCAATTGACTCATTGCTCGATAAACTTGATCGGCAAGTCATTTAGCATAAAGAGAAATTAGCTCGACATTAAATTATGAAACTTAGTTCACTTACTAATCCGGACTGCAGCAAAGCT
>NZ_PNCZ01000142.1:0-268 GCF_005887425.1 Pseudoalteromonas sp. S2721 | reverse complement strand
CCACCCTCTTAACGCCACAGCTAAATCGATTATACTCAGATACCTACGCGCTGGATTATCGCTGTGACTTACCAGTGTGGTATTATGAATCGGCTACTAATATCAACTTTATTCCTGATAACTTTGAAGCCCCCGCTGGCTCTGCGGATTTTCGTCGGGTTGAATACAACAATACCGTATATTGGCAATTAACCCTTACCGTTATTTTAGAAAACATTGACCAATCAGAGCATGCCCGTTTTATCCTATTAAAGCGTAATTCTGCCCT
>NZ_PNCZ01000141.1:0-246 GCF_005887425.1 Pseudoalteromonas sp. S2721 | reverse complement strand
ACCACCACCGCTGGCCCCCATACTGCAAATGTTACCTTAATCAGCAAGACCGCTTGAAATAAGATATATTACACCATCTATAATATCGTATTGTATTTCCTGTCCCCACTTGCGATGGCCGGCACGTTCAAAATATCGTCCAAAGCCACCTGAGCGACGAAAGTTAGCGTTTAGTAGAGCTTTTCCTCTACTCGCAAGCAGCTGATCTGTTGAGTCATATCCCCAACAATCTCTTGGACCATTATC
>NZ_PNCZ01000140.1:0-449 GCF_005887425.1 Pseudoalteromonas sp. S2721 | reverse complement strand
TGAGCGATGAAACGTTGCATTTTGATTATGCGGTGGTGCTGATTGAACTATTTATCTCTCATGCTGATGTCAGCTAGCCGGTAAAGGCCTCTTTATTGGTGTCGCCGAAAGATTTTAAGGTGTTTTTAAAAAACGGTAACAATCTCAGCCTTAATCTTATTAAAGATATCATAAGCTATGAAGCCATTGAGCCTCGTCATGTATTTCAAGCATTTAACCGTTTACCCTTGAACGAGACAAACGATTCGTGGGTTATTTTTTCTGATATTTTTGCAGGGCTGCTGCTGTTTTTAGCGATCAGCGGCTTGTTTATGATCAAAGGTAAAAATAGCAGAAGGGGCCGCCGAGCCGTATTAGTCAGTCGCGGTATCCTGCTCGCCGCGGCTTAGGTGTGATTCTATCCTAAACTTCCCGGTAGACCTTAGCGATAGGCGCCCTGGCCCCGGAGT
>NZ_PNCZ01000139.1:0-297 GCF_005887425.1 Pseudoalteromonas sp. S2721 | reverse complement strand
GTGGGGATCGATGATCTCTTAGCACCTATTACGAAAAACCAAAGGATTCGCTGAAATTTGGCTAAATGGTGAATAGAGTGATACCTCTGAAGTGCCAATTTTAGGTTCAACTTTGTTAGCGCGTAAGTTTAAAACCACAGTGAGAATTCCACCGAACTCTGACGTGGATGTGCACGCGAACGACTTAAACTTCGTGGCAATTGCAGAAACCGGCAAGTTAGTTGGGTTAAACGTGTTAGTGGGTGGTGGTCATGCGATGACTCACGGTGATACAGCAACGAATCCTCGTAAAGCAGA
>NZ_PNCZ01000138.1:0-363 GCF_005887425.1 Pseudoalteromonas sp. S2721 | reverse complement strand
ATAGCAGATACTGCGCAGCATTGTCGGCACTACCCGGTCCAAAAATCTACTGTCAAAATTGCGCGCATCATCAATGTCCGCACAATTACCCGCATTTAAAACAAGCCGGTCAAATTGCGTCTAAGCCACTGTGCTCGCCCGAATTTCTTTAAGGTCAGCTGCAACAACCTCGCAAGACACAATATTATGATGTTGGCTCAATTAAGCACGCTTTTCTGAATCTCTACCGCATGCAAGGACCTGTTCAATAATGTCAGACTAACGCGTGGCAAAAGACACGCCAATACCTGAAGGTGCCCCTGTAATTAATGTCGGCATTATGCCCTCGCGCTTTTATCGATGTATATCACAGCCGAGCCAAGC
>NZ_PNCZ01000137.1:0-271 GCF_005887425.1 Pseudoalteromonas sp. S2721 | reverse complement strand
TCTTGTGGTAAAGGGGGGTGGTCTGCGGTATATGGGCGGTCAGTGAGTATTTTAATTGTTTCACTAATGTTTGTTGACGCGATGCTTGTGAGTTTTTCGGTGATGGTAGTGAGTAAAGCCATGGGCACGATTACCCGCCCACTCGGCAGTGATACCGAAAACCTATATTTTGCCAACATTTTCCAGCCAAATAATCAGATGCCATTGCCTGAACGCTACGACCATAGGCTGCAAGACAAGCAGGTATTGCTTGATAGCCACGCCATTGATT